>JADGQD010000160.1 GCA_017882065.1 Anaerolineales bacterium
GGAAAATATTTCCTGCGCATTCGGTTCGGCCAGGCGGTGGCACGCTTGAGATCCGGGAGGATGGCGTCCACGGCTTTCTCGCCAAGGTGAACGACTTTATGCACATCGACCTTATCAAGCAGGCCGATGCCACCCACATCCGGGCGGATGATGACGTCAGGGTTGTCTTCGCGAAGGCGCATTTCGGCCAGTTTCCGACTGCCAATATCCACGGATTGTAGAAAGATGTTGAAAGCCTGCGCAACGCGTGTGCGGAAAAGGCGGTCCACAATCGGAGCAGGGACCGGTACTGGCAGTTGTAATTGGATGAAACCGCTGCGCGCCTCGGATGGTGCATCCAAGATAACAGCTACTACCAGCAGCATTGGTGCCAGCGAGCGGGCGACGGAAACAGGTACGGGGTCCAACACCGCTCCATCCACCAGTTGGTATTTCTTGAACTCTTTTGGAGGAAAGATTCCGGGCAATGCAACTGTCGCCAGGATGGCATCCACCAAGCGGCCTTCACAGAGGACGACCTCGCGGGCAGATTTAATGTCCACAGCGGTCAGGGCACAAGGGATGCGTAGATCATCAAAGGTGCGGTCAGCGAGCAGGTCCTCGAACACTTTGGTCGCGCCAGAGAGACCGAGCAGGCCGGGGCCATCCTTCGCCGAGCGCCCGAAGAGTTTGTACTGGTCCACTTTGGCGAGGAGGGCTTCCATCTCATCGGGCGTATACCCGGCTGCGTACAACGTCCCGATGATGCCGCCCGCGCTGGTACCGGCTACAGCCCGCACCCGGTAGCCTTCCTGTTCCAGACGGCGAAGCACACCGATGTGGGAGTAACCACGAGACCCGCCACCACCGAGAGCTATAGCAATATCCATAATCACCTTCTTTGATTCTTGATGTAGAATAATTATACTCTTCTCAGGAGGTTTCATGCCTGCACTCGAATCCAATGAAAGTTCCTCCCCCATTGTGACACGTGCGGTCGCGGCCGGTTTGGTCGGTGAATTCTGCGACAACTATGAATTTCCTGGCTGGCAAAAAACGCTCTTGACTATGTTAGGCGCGCTGCCGCAGGGCGTGGGGCGTTTCGCCATCAGCCGTTTTGAGGCCATCAGTGGCTTGCATCCAAAAGTGATGGATGATTTTTCGATTGACGTGCTTATCCGTCAGCGCCTGGCCGACTACGAACAATTATCGGGGACTTTCCCGGCCATCACGGTTGGGGCGGCGCTTGGCGGCGCGAGCGCATACCTGTCACTGGCGCTGGGAGGTCCTTTCCTGCCCCAAGCTTTTGTCACCACGCTCAAGCATGGCTCGCTGACTGGTGATATTAACGAGTACCTGCACCGTTCTCTGGATACCGCCCTGCGCATCGCGGACGAAAATCCGGGCCTGATGACCATCCAGCACTACGACCCTGTGCACGACGGCTGGATGACGCGCTTCGTCAACCACCTGCGCTTCAAACTGCTCGATCTGCCGCCAGGGTACGCCGGGTTCATCAAGTCCAGACTGGAACCGGGCGGTGCGGTGGTCTATTTGGAAGGTGGAGCCTCCTGGCTGCGCTACCAGGTGGGACCGCGCAGTGTATTCCAGGTGGGCGGCTGGGGCGGGATTTCAGCAGAGGAATTCCTGGAGGGGAGTGACCGAATCCGGGTCTATGCCCGCAAGGCAGGATTGACGTTCACTGACTGGAAACTGAAAAACTACCCATTGGAACGCGGTCCCGAATCCGAATGGGGTTCCGAGCCAGGTCTGGACACAGCACTGGAGGCTTTCTGCAAACGCGAGGGCTATCGCTTCGTGCGCATCCCCCTGCCCCACCCGAACGATTTCTCCCGGCTGGCCTTTGCTGCGGCGCGGAGACTCCTCAAAAAAGAAGACCGCCAACCGGCGGGTGTACTGGTGGAAATGTTCAGCCAGTTCGACGCCAACGCCGCCCGGCAGGCCGGTTTGCTGCCGTTGTGGTTGATCTTTAACACGCACGACAGCCTGGAATACTTGAAAGAAATGCGGGCGCAATTCCCGGCCGGGAAACCGGTCTTCTTCTCGCCGCTGGCGACCTTCTCGGTCACGCCAGACCTGGTGCCCTGGAAAGACTGGGAAGCCGCGCTGGCAGACGTCGAGTGGATAAATATCGGCACACGCCCCAGCCACTACCCAGCGGATGCACGGGCGCTGGTGAAATGGGTCGAGCCGCTGCGGAAATGGGTGGAAGAAAACCGGCAGCCGGTCACCGGGCGGCTGGAGGCGGAGGAGCTGCAAAGCTTGAGGTGAGGAAATGGAGATCTCCTGATTTAAACGAGATGGCCATCTTGTTTAGTTCCATTAAAAATATTATTAAAGCAACCTCGGCTGTGTCTGCTCGTTATATTCCACCCCTAAATGCTCGTAGGCCGCCTTGGTCGCCACTCGCCCCTGCGGTGTGCGGTCGAGGAAACCCAGTTGCAGCAGGTATGGCTCAACCACGTCCATAATGGTCTCCGGCTCCTCACTGATGGCGGCGGCGATGGTGTTCAGTCCCACCGGGCCGCCGTTGTATTTCTGGATGACGGTTTTCAGCACGCGCCGGTCCAGGTCATCCAGGCCGAGCGGATCAACCTGCAGCAGGTCGAGGGCTTCCCTGGCTACTTCACGGGTCACTGTCCCATCTGCACGCACCTGGGCGTAGTCACGCACACGCCGCATAAGACGCAGCGCCACCCGCGGGGTACCGCGCGCCCTCCGGGCAATTTCCTCGATTCCGCCCTCGTCTGCTTCAACATGCAACTTCCCGGTGGCGCGCCGAACGATGGCCTGCATCGCTTTGATATCGTAGTAATCCAGGCGATAGACCGCCCCGAAGCGCGCCCTTAGCGGGGCGGTCATCAGCGCCAGGCGGGTGGTCGCGCCGACCACAGTGAAACGCGGCAGTTTCAGGCGGATGGAACGCGCCGAGGGCCCTTTGCCGATGATGATGTCGAGGGCGTAATCTTCCATCGCCGGGTACAAAATCTCCTCCACGGCCTTGCCGAGGCGATGGACTTCGTCAATGAACAGCACGTCGCCAGCGCGCAGATTGGTCAGGATGGCGGCCAAATCCCCCGCCCGTTCAACAGCCGGGCCGGAAGTAATCTTGATATTGACTTTCATCTCGTTCGCTACCACGTGCGCCAGGGTGGTTTTCCCCAAGCCCGGAGGTCCGTAGAAAAGCACGTGGTCAAGGGCTTCTCCCCGCTGACGGGCGGCGGAAATCAGGATGGCCAGGTTTTCCTTCACCTGCTCCTGCCCGATCAGGTCGGAGAGTGACTGCGGCCGCAGGGTGGTATCCAACCGGTCGTCGGGTTTCGGTTCCGGGTCAAGGACGCGGCCTTGCCGCGAGCGGTCAGTCGGGTGGTTCGAGGGGTCGGTCATGAATAGATTATAACCAGAAAAATGTGTTTCTTGTCGCTTGTGTTGAATGCGTTTTTCCTGTATCCTTATCCCAAAGAAATCAAAAGGTCAACTTTTTCAAAATATCCTTTCTTTCCATTGGAGTCTATCGTGAGAAAATTCCTTGCGTTCCCGAAAGAATTCGTCTGGGGCTGCGCTTCGTCTGCCTACCAGGTGGAAGGCGCCTGGAACGAAGACAGCAAAGGTCCGTCCATCTGGGATACCTTTGTGCACGCGCCGGGTCATGTCGTCAACGGCGAGACCGGCGACGTAGCCTTGGATCATTACCACCGCTATAAAGAGGATGTGGCCCTGATGAAGGAACTGGGCATGGATGCCTACCGTTTCTCGGTCGCCTGGACCCGCGTTCTGCCAGCCGGGACGGGGACTATCAACCAGGCTGGTCTGGACTTCTACGATCGGCTGGTGGACGAGTTGCTCAAGCACAAGATCGAGCCATACCTCTGCCTGTTCCACTGGGACCTGCCACAGGCGCTTCAGGATAAAGGCGGCTGGCCGAACCGGGACACCGCCTACGCCTTCGCCGAATACGCCCGCGTCGTGACCGAACGGCTGAGCGACCGCGTCAAAGTCTGGATGACGCACAACGAGCCCTGGGTGGCCGCTATGGCCGGATACTTTGGCGGGGAACACGCCCCGGGCATCAAAGATGTCTCCGCAGGCATCAAAGCCCTGCACCATCTCCTGCTTTCGCATGGGCTGGCCGCCGAAGCCATCCGTGCCTCTGCAATACAGCCTGTCAAAGTGGGCATCACGCTTAACCTAAATCCGGTTCACGCGGCTTCGCAATCAAAGAAAGACCGCGACGCCGCTTCACGGATGGATACCATTCTCAACCGCACCACGCTCGATCCGCTGCTGAAAGGCACCTCTCCGATACAGCAATTTGCCATCGGCAAATTGCTCTCAAGGTCGCTGATCAAGCCCGGCGACTTGGAAAAGATCCGCACGCTGGACTTGCTGGGCGTAAATTATTATGCGCGCACAGTCGTCAAGCACGACCCGAAATTCCCGGTTGTTGCCGCCTCACAGATTCACCCGGAAGGTAATGAATACTCCGGCATGTGGGAAATCTACCCCGAAGGCATTTACGAA
>JADGQD010000161.1 GCA_017882065.1 Anaerolineales bacterium
CCGTGACACCCACCGCAGCCCGGCGGGGAAATTGCTTGGCACTCAGCGCGGTGCGGGGACGCTCGCACTTGACCGGTCATTCCGGCAGCCCGTCCGCCTACTCGTCCGGCTTGAACTGAAGGGGGAAGCCACCCGCCGCCCGGAAGTCAGCCTGCGCGGGCAAAACGGCGAGGCGCCTCAGACCGAACGCCTGGAACGCAAGGACTTCCAGTGGGGCGCGGGGCTGGCCGTCGCCACCACCCGGAGGGTCTACACCAGAATGGCTGAGATCGAAGTGGCTGGGCTGGAAAAACGCGACCGGTTTTCGGTATCCGTGATGGACTTTTCCACCGAAGATTTGACTCTCTTCCTGCCGCTGTGGGCCGGGATCCCCAACTCACGCCGCGCCCTGAACATCGTCAGCCGGACCCTGCTGGCCGCCGACCGGTTCGGGGGACGGTTCGGCATCCCGGTTTGTCCAGCCTCCCCCAATCCAGAATCCGCTCCCGTTTGCCAGGCCGTCCACCTGCCCTTGAACGCGCTCATCGGCGAGGGGCTGTTGGGCTACGGTCTGCGGGCCGAAGCGGCCCAGTTAACAGCGCGGCTGATGTCGGCGGTCATCCAGAATCTCAAGCAGCAGCACGCCTTTGCGCGTTCCTACCACGCCGAAAGCGGGGCAGGCATCGGGGAACGGAATTCGGTCCAGGGGCTCGCGCCGCTCGGTTTGTTCCTGGGCACGCTTGGGGTCCGGATCGAATCGCCGCAGCGGGTCGTCTTGAGCGGAAAGAATCCTTTTCCCTGGTCAATTACGGTAAAATATAGGGGTCTGACCATTTCCCGCCACGCAGACCAGACGCTGGTCGTCTTCCCCGACGGACAGACGGTCACGCTGGACGACCCGACCGATGCGGTGGTCTCCACCGAATAGGAGTCTCGTATGAAAAATTTCCCCATTCGTTTTTTGATGACAGCCATCGTCCAGGAACAGGACGTAGACCTGGCGACGCGCGCTCTGGGTGTGTTGGGCGTGCCCGTCTTTCACCTTGCCAGCACCGGCGGCTTCCTGGGACGGCGCAATGCCACGTTGTTGGTGGGCCTGCCGGAAGGCAAGGAGGACGAAGTGCGTGTGGCGCTGCAGAAGTCCTGCCGCCAACGGGTGGAATACCTGGCCATCCCGCTGGAAGGCTCGCCGCTGCCGCTACCGACCCCCGTGCCGGTGACGGTGGGCGGAGCCACGGTCTTTACCATTCCGGTGGAACGGTTCGAGGAATTCTAGGCTTCGCCCCCGGCGAAGCAGAGGAGTGTGCGCCATGAAAATGATTATTGCCATCCTCCGGGATGTGGACTCTGAAACCGTCACGCGTGAGCTGACAGCTGGCCATTTCCGCGTCACGCGCATCTCTTCGACCGGCGGTCTTCTGCGGCGGGGTGTGACCACCCTGCTGGTGGGCGTGGACGACGGGAAAGTGGAGGCCGCCATCCAAGTCTTGAAGGAGAATTGCAGCCCCGCTGCCGAGGGCGAGAAACGCGCCACGATTTTTGTGGTGCCGGTGGAGAGGTTCGAGCAGGTGTGAGGGAATGCCGTATAAGCAATAATTTAGCCGCCTGTCTTGCAAAGCCAATGGCTTGCCAAAGAGCATGCAGATGAAAGCCGACATCTTCTATCAGCGGATTGTGGAAATTGCAAGTCAGTCGCCGGATAAGCGTTACGTACTCCTCGCCGACCTTCATGCGGATATTCTCGCACGGTATCTCAATGCCGTTCGGACAATCACCTCAAAAGACGCTGCACGAGTTAGCACGGATGGTCGGACTTTGGGGCAAGTTGTGGGGCACATTGCGGAATGGGAGCGGTTCACCATATTGGCAGTTGGGGAGATGATGGTAGGTGCGCAGTGGCCACGGATTATGAGCCATTCTGGCTACATTGAGCCAGACGGACAAGTACTGAATTTCACCAGTGTAGATGATTTCAATGCGTATCAAGCCAATAAACATGCGACATGGCCTTGGGAACGCATTCAAGGGTTGGCAATTCGCACAGCTACCATGTTGCACGTGCTCTTCACGCAGCCAACATTGCTGCCAACTGAATGCCTTGAACTGACGAGAGTGTACGAATGGTATTTGCCAAATGGGGTGAAATTGGCTGTCCCTGCTGGCCGGTACCTATGGATGGTCACCCTTGAGCACGAAGCAGTTGAACACGCGGATGATATTGGATTGGACGACGGCTAACAAGCGGCTGGAGCCGACCGCGCTACCGTATTGCAATTCAGAGGTTCATTCCCGTTCGTGGCGTTCTGGTAGAAAGCGCGGCGTCTCAGCCGCAGGCCATTACCCAATCACGAAATTATCGATCAACCGCGTTTTTCCCACATAGGCCGCCATAGAGAGCAGGGATTTGCCGCGCACAGCCTCCAATTCTTCCAGCGTGTCATAGTCCGCGCAGGAGACATATTGCAGGCGCGCCAGCGGTTCGGCGTTGACCGCCTCGCGCACAAGCGCGCGTAGTTTTTCGGCCGCATGTTCGCCAGAATCATAGGCCGATTTGGCGGCAGATAACGCAAGGAAAAGCACAGTCGCGGCTTGGCGCTCCTCGGGGTTAAGAAAAGTATTCCGGCTGGACATCGCCAGCCCGTCCGCTTCGCGCAGCGTCGGACAGACGACGATCTCAATGGGGAAATCCAGATCCTTTGTCATGCGCCGGACCACGGCAGCTTGCTGGGCATCCTTCTGGCCGAAGTAGGCTTTATCTGGGCCGACGGCGTTGAACAGCTTGGCAACGACAGTCGTCACGCCGCGAAAGTGCCCCGGGCGGGTCCCGCCCTCCAGCGGACGCGTCAACCCCTCCACCTCCACCCAGGTCTGAAACCCGGACGGGTACATGCCCTCCACTTTGGGCGTCCAGACCAGGTCCACACCGGCGGCTTCGAGCAGAGCCAGGTCACGCGGCAGGTCACGCGGGTATCTGGCCAGATCCTCGTTCGGTCCAAACTGGGTCGGGTTGACGAAGATGCTGGCAGCCACGCTGGCGCATTCGGCTCTGGCAGCCTGCACCAGGGAAATGTGACCGGCGTGCAGGTAGCCCATGGTCGGTACGAATCCTACAGGTCCGGGCAGGGTGCGGCGCGCCGAACGCAGTTCGAGGAGAGTGGTCAAAATTTTCATAAATACTCCAAATATCCTACTTGACTTTTTTCTAAACATCATTAAACTAATGATAATCAAATCTCTCAGCAAAAGGAGAAAATGAAATGCCAACTCTCAATCGTGTTCAACTGATTGGTCGTCTCGGTAAGGACCCCGAAAGCCGCTCCACGCCCACCGGCAAGAAGGTGGCCCACTTCAGTCTGGCTGTCAGCCAGCGCTGGAAGTCGGCGGAAGGGGAAAGCAAAGAAAACACCGAATGGGTCAATGTGGAGGCCTGGGGTCGGCTGGGGGAGGTTTGCCAGCAGTATCTGCACAAAGGCAGCCTGGTCTTCATCGAAGGCCGCCTGAAGACCGACAAGTACGAGGACAAAAGCGGCGAGACCAAATATTACACCAAGGTCGTGGCCCTGTCCATGCAGATGTTGGACCGTAAGCCGGAGGATGAACCGGTCGCGACGGTCGAGGAGGGACCTGCTGAGTACGAGGCGTAGTTAAAAAAACGAAATAAAGCAAAAAAGGCGCTCCATGGAAATGCGGCGCGCCTTTTTTAATTCCTTTTGATGAATTACAGACTTGACCGGATGTGGACGATGTCGCCGTCCCTGACAACGTATTCCTTGCCTTCCAGCCGCAGTTTGCCTTTGGCCTTTGCCTCGGTCATCCCGCCTAACTCGATCAAATCCTGGCAAGCGATCACTTCGGCACGCACGAACCCATGCGCCAGGTCGGTATGGATTTCACCGGCCGCTTCCACAGCCATGGCCTTGCGTTTGGTTGTCCAAGCCCGGACTTCGTCCTCGCCAACGGTGAAAAAGGACTGCTGGTTGAGTAGATCGTAGGAGATGCTGATCATGCGGTTGAGCGACAGTTCGGTGATGCCATACTCAGACATAAAGACAGCCGCGTCGCCCGGCGGCAACTGGGCGATTTCCATTTCCAGTTTGCCTTGCAGTGCCACCCGCGGCGAAGCGGTCTGGACCTCAGGTGCTGTTTGCCCCTCCCCCAGATTTAATAGCACGAGCAGGGGTTTGCGCGTCAGCAGTCCGAAGCCGGAGAGGAATTTCTCCTCCTCGGCGGAGATTTCCACGCCCCGTAAGGGTTTCTCTGCGGAGAGTATCTCATGTAAACGCGTGAACAACGCTGTCTGGCGTTCGTTGAGAACCTTGTCCGTGCCGCCTTTTTTACGTTCCTCCACCAATCGTTCGAGTTTGCGCTCGACGGCGATCAGGTCGTTCAGCAGGAGTTCACCATCCATGGCGACGATATCACGGGCCGGATCCACGCTCCCAGACGGGTGGGGTACATTTCCGTCTTCAAAACAGCGGACAACATGAATGAGTCCATCCATCTGCGACAATTGGTTGAGGAGCTGACCGGTGATCCCGGAC
>JADGQD010000162.1 GCA_017882065.1 Anaerolineales bacterium
CGCGAAGGATAACCGCCTGACACCGGAGAAATTGCGCCACTTGCTGGACCTGGCCCCCGCTCCGTTACCTTTAGCCGGGATGGGACTGGCGATTTACACTGATTACCAGCGCGCCCTGGCCTATCGCGGCGCAGTGGATTTCGACGACCTGATCCGCCTGGCAATTGACCTGCTCGAGAACGACGCCGAGTTCCTGGAGCGATTGCGCTATCGCTGGCCGTACATCCTCGAAGACGAGGCCCAGGATTCCAGCCAGCTGCAGGAGCAAATCCTGCGGCTTCTCGCCGGAGAAAGTGGGAACTGGGTGCGCGTCGGCGACCCCAACCAGGCCATCTTCGAGACCTTCACCACCGCCTCCCCACAGCACCTGCTTGACTTCATCCACGCCGAAGCTGACCAGTATAAAGAACTGCCTGACTCGGGCCGCTGTCAACCAAGCATCATCGCCCTGGCGAACCAACTCATCAAGTGGGTGAACGGCGAACATCCCGAACCGGCCGTGCGGGATGCGCTGACCGTCCCGTATATCCAGCCCGCGCCTGAGGGCGACCCGCAACCGAATCCGCCCGACGACCCGCAGGGGGTCAAACTCATCGGTAAGAAATACACACCGGAGGAGGAAGTGGAGGCGGTGGTCAAGTCTATTGACCGGTGGCTGCCGGAGCACATGGACTCGACCGTGGCAGTGCTGGTGCCCCGTAACCAGCGCGGCGTGGAGGTCATCCAGGCGCTCAAGCGCCGCAATATAGACTTCGTGGAACTGCTCGGCAGTACCTCGTCCACCCGCGCCGCGGCCGGACGTCTGGGCGAAATCGTCAGCGCGCTGGCCGACCCGCAGTCCGCACCCAGACTTGCGCGAGCTTACCTGGCCTGGCGGCGCGGGGAAGAGGAAGAGTCCAACACCGATTTCCAACGTCAGATCGCCGAATTGATCCGCAAATGCAGCCAGGTGGAGACTTTCGTCAGTCCGAGAACGGATCGGGATTGGCTGGCAGGCTTAGGATCCGAAATCGAAGCGGCAATGTTGGAAGAGCTGGAAGAATTCCGGGGGCTCGTCCGCCGCTGGCAGGGGACAACCGTGCTCCCGATTGACCAGATGATCCTTACCCTGTCACAGGATCTGTTCACCGCCCCCAACGATCTGGCGCTGGCGCACAAGCTGGCGCTGGTGCTGCGCCAGGTCAGCGACGATCATCGCGACTGGCGCCTGCCCGAACTGACCGGGGAACTCAGCCTGATCGCCAGTAACGGACGGCGCTTCCTGGGCTTCAGCGAGGACGACTCGGGCTTCGACCCGTCGCACCACGCCGGCAAGGTGGTGGTGACAACCATGCACAAGGCCAAGGGCCTGGAGTGGGACCGGGTCTACCTGATGTCGGTCAACAACTACGACTTCCCATCCGGACAGCCCAACGACCGCTACATCCCGGAGAAGTGGTTCGTGCACGCCGGCCTGAACCTGGAGGCCGAGACGCTGGCACAACTGGAAGCCGCCATTTCGACCGGTGAGTACGAGTTCTACACCGAGGGCGCAGCCACCCAGTCCGCCCGGCTGGACTACGTGCGCGAGCGCCTGCGGCTGTTATACGTGGGCATCACGCGGGCAAAGAAGGAACTGGTGCTGACGTGGAATACGGGACGGAAGGGCGACCAGACTCCGGCGATACCATTTGTGGCGTTGCAGGGATGGTGGGAAAGCAGGGAGTGAGTGCCATGCCAGATTCATGTCGTTGCGAGGAGTGACCGGAGGGAGCGACGAAGCAAACTCATCGCACCTGCAAATTCTTTATTGGATGTGCCATGAGATTGCTTCGTCGCCGCCATAGAACGGCGGCTCGTCGCAACGACACGAGGAAACGGAAAGTATGGTTTCCAAAGAATATGCCATTTACATCTTGACCAACGCCCATAACCGTCGCCAACACCGCTCTGGCGTACACTCTCTGGATCCAGTCCATCCAGAAGCCAGCAGTCGAGTCATCCTTCCTCAACAGCCTAATGCTGCCAGAGATTGCCATCCTGGTCTTCGTCTTTCTGGGGAAGGGATTTACCGTCAAAAATATTACCGGGCTGGGTGGTGGGAATTGGGCAATTGTCGTACAACTCAAACCATGCAAGAACATGTAAAATAGAGGTATGGTCTCCCCTTCCTTGCCTTCCAGTTTTGCCTTCTCCCAGTCATCCCTGCAAGATTACAGCGATTGCCCGCGCCGTTTTCAATTGCGCTATATCGAACAGTTGCAGTGGCCCGCCGTTGAGATGGAACCGGCACTTGAAAACGAACGCCGCCAACAGGAAGGCCAGCTTTTCCACCGCATGGTACAGCAGCACCTGATTGGTCTACCCACCGAGAAGCTGACCCGGCTGGCAAATACACCCGACTTGTCGCGCTGGTGGGAAAACTATCTGGGTACCAAATTTGAACTATCTGGTTACGCGCAGCGTACAGAACTGACTCTCGCTGCACCGGTCGGGACGTACCGGCTGCTGGCGAAATACGATCTGATTGCCGTCAAACCTGGAGAGCGAGCTTTCATCTATGACTGGAAGACCTACCACAAGCGCCCGCGTGATGAATGGATGGCTGCCCGGCTGCAAACGCGCGTCTATCGGGCAATGCTTGTCCAGGCCGGCGCAACCTTGAACGGTGGGATTTCCTTCCATCCCGAACAAATCGAGATGATTTATTGGTATTCCGATTACCCATCCGAACCGGCGCGCTTCCCCTACAACCCCGCCCAGCACACACGCGACTGGGATGCCCTGACGAGTCTCATCAACAAAATCGGCAACCATCGTCATTTCCCGCTGACCGAAGATGAAAAGAAATGCGCCTATTGTCCCTACCGCTCGTATTGCAACCGCGGCGGGAAGGCGGGGACGATGGATGAAATGGCCGACGTGGTAGTCCCGGTTGCAGCACGGGAAACCGAACTGACCGGCACCGACATTAACTTCGAGCAAATCGCCGAAATTGAGTTCTAGAACCCAATGCGCTGGATAGAACCGACTCCCCTCCACTCACCCGCCCCGCTGCCCGACTTGCACCCTCTCGTCGCACAGACCCTCGTCCGCCGCGGGATGAGCACGCCCGAGGCCGCCCGCGCCTTTCTGGATCCTGAGGCGTATTCCCCCGCCCCGGCCGCGGACCTGCCCGGACTGCCCGCCGCCGCAGAGCGAGTCGAAAGCGCCATCCGTTCCCGCGAGTCCATCTGCGTTTGGGGTGATTTTGATGTGGACGGGCAAACCTCCACAACTGTGCTCGTCCAGACCCTGCATGCCCTGGGTGCGGATGTCACCTACCACATCCCGGTGCGCGGGCGCGAGAGCCACGGCGTCAACCTCCCACACCTGAAAGAAATCATTGACCAGGGTGCGAAGCTCATCCTGACCTGCGATACCGGCATCACTGCCCACGAGGCGGGGGAATACGCCCGAACGCGCCGCGTGGACATGGTCATCACCGACCATCATGACCTGCCGGAGAGCCTGCCGCAAGCTGTCGCAGTTGTCAATCCAAAATTGCTGCCGCCGGAACATGCGCTGGCAACCCTCGCCGGGGTGGGTGTGGCTTATAAACTGGCAGAAGAACTCATTGCCCGCTTCCCCTCCGCACCCTGTTCCCCGGCTTCACTGCTCGATTTGGTGGCATTGGGTTTGGTGGCAGACCTGGCCATCCTCAAGGGTGACGCCCGTTTCCTGGTGCAAAAGGGATTGGCCGCCCTGCGCAGTACCCAACGCCTCGGCCTGCAAGTCATGCTGGAAATGGCCGAACTCGTCCCGGCCAACCTGACCGAGGAGCACATCGGCTTCATGCTGGCGCCGCGTCTCAACGCCCTGGGCCGTCTCGGTGACGCCAACCCAGCCGTGGAACTGCTGACCACCAGCGACCCCGGCCGCGCCCGTCTGCTGGCTACACAACTGGAGAACTATAACGCCCAGCGCCAACTCCTTTGCAACCAGGTGACGCAGGCCGCCGAAGCCCAACTGCGCGCCGACCCGGCCCTGCTGGCAAATCCCGTAATCGTTCTCGGGTACCCGACCTGGCCCGGCGGGGTGGTTGGCATTGTTGCCAGCCGGCTGGTCGAACGCTATCGCAAACCCGCCATCCTGTTCTCCACGCCTGCCAACGAACCGGCGCACGGCTCCGCTCGCTCGGTGGAAGGACTCAACATCACCACCGCCATCGCTGCCCAGAAGGACCTGCTGCTCAATTTCGGCGGGCACCCGATGGCCGCCGGTCTCGCGCTGGATCTGGGAAATTTGCCCGAATTTTTCCGAAGACTATCCAAGACCGTGGGGATGATGCTTGGCGAGACTGCGCATGAAGAACCGGAACTCAGGATTGACGCCTGGCTCGACCTGCCCGGAATCACTCTCGACCTGGCCGCCGTGCTCGAAAGTCTGGCTCCCTTCGGTCCCGGCAACGAAAAACCGACCCTGGCCACGCGCGGCCTGACGAGGCAATCCACCACGACGATCGGAC
>JADGQD010000163.1 GCA_017882065.1 Anaerolineales bacterium
ATAGTTTGGTATTGAGTTTTTTATCATTAATAGGTTTTGCATCAAATGTGGACATATTTACCTCTCTAAAACTTATTCGTATCGTAACGCTTCCACCGGCTCAAGGCGGGCCGCCCGCCGGGCCGGATAGATGCCGAAGAACAGGCCTACAGCAGCCGAGAAAAGCGTGGCCAAAAGAACGGCATTCAGGCTGACGGCCGGGTTCAAAATAGTGCCGCTGGCCGAAGCAATCTGTCCGATGATCAGGGAGATCAGCCACCCGAGCAGAATTCCGATCAACCCGCCCAGCAGGCTCAAGAACGAGGATTCTACCAGGAACTGGATCATAATATCCCGGTTGCGAGCACCCACAGCCTTGCGCAGGCCAATTTCGCGCGTCCGTTCTATCACCGAGACCAGCATGATGTTCATGATGCCGATCCCGCCAACCAGCAGGCTGATCGCTGCAATGCCGCCCAGGAAGGCGGTCAGAATTCCGGTGATCGAAGTGGCCGTCGTCAGCAAATCTTGCTGGCTCATAACGCTGAAGTCTTCCTTCCCGACCGCCACGTGGTGGCGCAGACGCATGATATTGGAAACCTGCGTGTTTGCCTCCGAAACAGCCTGGGCGCTGGTGGCCTGGATATAGATCCCGTCCACCGTGGTACCGGCGCGCCGGACGACGCGGTCACGCGCAGTAGTGAGCGGAACGATGGCCTGGTTGTCGGAACTCCCCAGCGAAGAACCGCCTTTCGATTGCAGGACGCCGATGATCGTGAACGTCTGGCTGTTGATGAGCATCGTCTGCCCCGTCAGGTTGGTTGTCCTGCCGAAAAGCGTCGTTGCCAGGTCTGTACCGATGATGGTCACACGGGCATGGGTGTTCACCTGCTGGTCATTAAAAAAAGCTCCTTCGGAGACCTGCTCATTTCGAATGGAAAAGTAGCTGGTGGTCACACCATAGACGGTGGTGGTGGTCGTCTGTCCGTTGGCAGAAGCGGAGATATTGCCCCCTTGAATAACGGGGGCCACCGCCTTAACCGACGGGGCTTGGAACGGATCCGTCAATGCCTGTGCATCGGCCAGCGTCAACTGACGAATGTTCCGCACACTGTTGAAATTGCCTGCAGAGAAACGCGCCCGCGCTCCCGCGGAGATGTACACGATATTCGTGCCGATACTATTGATTGAGGAGGTGATGGAGTTCTGGGCACCCTGCCCGACAGACAGCATGGCAATCACTGCCGCCACACCAATCACGATGCCCAGGATGGTCAGCCCGGTGCGCAGCTTATTGGCGCTCAAACTGGTGAATGTTTCCCTTAAAACTCGTTTGATTTTCATTGGATATTCTCCTCGATCAAGCCGTCGCGGATTTGGATAGTGCGCTGGGTCTGGGCAGCAATTCTCGGATCGTGCGTGATGATCAGCAGGGTGGTATTGCGCTCGCGGTTAAGCGAAATGAGCAGATCCATGATCCCCTGGCCCACTTTGGAGTCCAGGTTGCCGGTCGGTTCGTCGGCCATCAGGATTGCCGGTTCATTGACCAGCGCCCGGGCAATGGCCACACGCTGCTGTTCCCCACCGGAGAGTTCGGTCGGCCGGTGTTTCATGCGGTTTTCCAGGCCAACAGCCCGCAAAGCCGCCACCGCCCGCTCCCTGCCGTCGTTCGGCAGGTTGGCATAACTCAATGGTAGTTCGACATTTGCAAGCGCGGATGTGCGCTGCAACAGGTTAAAGGTCTGGAACACGAAGCCGATCTTACGATTCCGAATGCCAGCCAGTTGGTCGTCGTTCAGGCCCGATACCTTTTCGCCATCCAGGATGTACTCTCCGCTGGTTGGCCTGTCCAGGCAGCCCAGGATGTTCATCAGGGTGGTTTTTCCGGAACCGGAAGGCCCCATGATGGCAACGGCTTCCCCGCGCTTGACCAGCAAGGATAGCCCGCGCAGTGCCTGCACTTCCACTTCGCCCATGCGATAGAATTTGGTCAGGCCCTCGGCCCGAATCACTGGTTCTTCCATTTCAGCCTCCTGGCCTAGGGAGTGGCCTGATCAGGTCCACGACCGCCGCCGCCCAACCCGCCCAGCCCGAACCCGCCGCCACTGCTGGAGGCTGTACTGGCGAAACTAAGGATAATCGTATCGCCCTCCTTCAGGGTATTGTTGGTGATCTGGGTGGTGGTATCCGAGACAGCCCCGAGCGTGACCGGCACCGTGGTCGTCGTACCATTTTGGACCAGATAGACATACTGCTGGCCGCTGGTATCGGTGAAGATGGATGTGCTGGGAACCAGCAGGGCATTATCCACCTGGTTGGTGACTATGGTGACATTGGCTGCCATACCCGGCTTGATCTGGGCATCGGCATCGGTAACCTGGACGGTGACGGAAAAGTTCACACTGTTCGAACCCACTGTCCCGGCCAGGTCTGACTTGATGACCGTGCCGTTATATGTTTTATTGGGAATGGCGTCAAAGGTGATCTTGGCAGGCTGCCCGGCCTGGATGCCGTTGATGTCGATCTCGGTGACCTGAACGGGCACCACCAGGCTGGACAGATTGTCAATGCGGAAGGCCTGCGTACCCACCGAGACAACTGCGCCGGGGATTGCATTTGCCTGGGTGACAGTTCCAGCGAACGGGGCAGTGACTTTGGTCGTGTCAAGATTCCCCTGAGCAGTCTGGACGGCGAGCTTGGCCTCCTCCAGCTTAAGTAACATTGACCCGGTGGCGTTTGCGGGCACATCCCCGCCGGTCAGAGCGGTCAGATAGGTTTTGGCTTCCGCCAGATTCGCGGTTGCCAGTGCCAGGGAAGCATCGGCTGCGTCAATCGTTACTTGAGTTGCATGGCCGGTTAAGTTGTTATAAGTATAGAGTGCAGTGTTGTACTTCAATTGAGCCGCGTACATGGCCTGGTAGGCCATCGCCTTACCCGTGTCAGTATCGGGCCGGCCCGCATAATTATTGTAATTACTTTGTTCATTGTCCAAATTGCCCTTTGCCAGGACCATAGCAGCATTGGCATTTGCGATGGCGCTCTTGTTATGAACGTTTAAACTATCCCGTTTGTATTGGGCGTTGATCAGGGCTTGTTCATCTGCTGCGACTGCCGCTTGGGCGGAGGCGATGGCGGAGGGCGAGGTCAGTTCGGCTAGATTCTCCTGGGCGGTGACAAGGTTGGTTTCCAGGGTACTCTGGGTTAGGGAGGATTGGAGCAGGGTGGCCAGACCATCCCCGGATTTGACCTGATTGCCGATTTGCGCACTCACCTGGTCCACCTGCCCGCTGGTAAGCCATGCCAGGCTGACCGATTGGGTGGATGCCACGGTCCCCGTGCCCTCCACGGTGGAGGTAAGCGTGCCGAGCTGGACGGTCGTCGTCTGGTAAGCGGCTGCGCTGCTGTTGGATTGACTGCGAATGCTGGCGACGATGAGCACCAGTGCAATGATTACCACCACCGAAACCCCGGCGGCAATCCAAACTTTCTGTGTTTTACTCATAACAGGTCTCCTTTTTCTGTAGATTAGAATGAAAGATACCTCACAGATATGGAGAAATTGTGGAGAAAAGATGGCAAAGTGTGGAGATTTCTAGCAAAGCAAGTTATGCGTACCTGCGCTGGCGTGCATACCCCCGTGAAGGTTGACCTGCAACGGAACAACCAAAAGCCCGATCCTTTGAAGAGACCGGATTTCTCGTTTGAATCTTTGGTATCATGTAAGGATGGAATCGAACATCCATCTTCCGCCCATTTCGCTCCACTGCCGCGTGCTGGTGGAACTGGTGGATTTGACCGGGGAGGCTGAGCGGCGCGAGTTCACGCTTGTCACCGGGAAGCAGGCCGATTTCAAGACCGGGTTGCTGGACGAGAATACCCCGCTGGGCCGCGCCCTGCTGGGTCACCGCGCCGGGGAGACGGTCCCATACCAGGTGGGCGACCTGACGGAGGTGCGCATCCTGGCAGTGGAGTGCGGGGACGGTTCCATCCCATCCGATGCCGCCGATAAACGCCGGGCGGCGGTCCAGAAGGCTGCCGCGCAGTCGGAGATTACCAACCAGATGATTTTTTCCACTGCCAGCGGCAGTAAATGGGGCAATTATGAGGTGGATATGGATAAATTGCTGAAGGACGATGAGGATGTCACGCCTAAAGCGTGACCACCCCTGCAATTAGAAAAGCGTCCACGTCGATCATAGGCTGCCTCCTTTCCCGGCTAGGGATGAGGGTACTCTACTTCGTAGATGCCTTTATACCTAGCTCCATCAATTTCACACCAAGCATTCAAAGAAGCTCATCTAACAGATCCATCATCTCCTGATCTCCCCTGCTGGAGGAGCCCAATCAACCTGGACAACTTCCACCCCCTGCCGCTCCAGGCTTGCGCCAAACAGTTTCAAGCCCAGATTGATCGCAATAACAGGTCCGGATAACAGTTTGTCGATCAGCGTTTCCATATGAGCCTCTATCCCTGTCCCAAAAGTTCGCAGC
>JADGQD010000164.1 GCA_017882065.1 Anaerolineales bacterium
CGGGGAAACCATGCCGGTTTCGTCGGTCTCCAGCCATTCGACCTGGAAGCCGTAATGTTTTTCCAATTGTTCCGCAGTCTTGCTGACGGCATGGTGCTCGGCCCGGCTGGTAAGAATCCAGTTCGCGCCGGTTTTTTCGCGCATCGCCAGTGCCGTCCCACGGATGGCGAGATTATCAGACTCAGAACCACAGGAGGTAAAAACGATCTCATCGGTACGACAATTGAGAGCAGCCGCGACGGTCTCGCGCGCCGATTCGACGGCGGCCTCGGCCTGCTGCCCATAGCGGTGGATAGAGGAAGGGTTACCGAATGTTTCGTTGAAATACGGCAGCATTGTGTTCAGCACGCGCAGGTCAACGGGTGTGGTGGCAGCATAGTCCAGATAAATGTGGTCAACCATAGAAAGCGATTATACCGCTTTGCGGCACGGTGCACCGTATCACGCATCACGCAATGGGGCACGGTGTACCGCTTCGCAGGATGAAACCCCCGCGGGAATGTTATCCCCATAGGGGATGTTATAATCCCGCCTGCCTATGGAACCAAACCTGCGACAGGCCCAACTCAGCCACCAGACCGGTGGCTACACCGTCACGATCCCTGTTTATGAGGGACCGCTCGACTTGCTCCTGCAACTCATCGAGCGCGCCGAACTGGACATCACCGCCGTGTCGCTGGCCCTGGTCACCGACCAGTACCTGACCTACATCCACCAGATGCAAGTCCCGGCAGACGAGATTTCGGCTTTCCTGGTGGTGGCAGCCAAGTTAATACAGATCAAGTCAGAGGCTTTGCTGCCCAGGCCACCGGTACGGGAAGCGGGCGAGGAGGACCTGGGTGAAGCGCTTGCCCGTCAACTGCGAATTTACAAGCGTTTCAAGGAACTGTCCAATTGGCTGGATGACCGCGAGACGCGTCATCTGCGGACCTATTTGCGGGTCGCACCGCCTCCGAAAGTCGAAAGCCGACTCGACCTCTCCGATATCACACTGGCCGACCTGATGTCCGCCGCCGAAGACATATTCGCCGAGGAAGCGGAGAAACAGGCGCTTGGGACGGTCATTTCAGCGCCACGTATCACCATTCGTGAGAAAATCGCCCTGATTGCCGAACGCCTGGGAAAGAACCGCAACGCCAACTTCAGAGGACTGCTGGGACAGAAGCCAACCCGCCTGGAAGTGGTGGTCACCTTCCTGGCCCTCCTGGAACTGGTCAAGCGTTACCGCGTTTCCGCCCAGCAGGAGAGGTTGTTCAGCGACATTCAAATTGAGAAACTGGATGAGTGGGGGACAGACGAAGAACTGGATATTGAATTTGAGTAATGGCTTGAAAAATTGACCATTATTCTATTAACCGTCCGGCTGGTTTCAGCGCATCCTTTTTCGCACCCCTGAGACCGCCAACAACATCAGCGCCGCCCCGCTGCCGTCAATGACGAGCGCGTCCACCCAACTGGGGTGCCGGCCTGGTACAAAGGATTGATGGAACTCATCCGTGATGGCATAGAGCACGGTGAGAAGAAGCACCAGCCACCAGCGGCGTTTGTCGAAACACAAGCCGTACCAGTTCGCCAGTGTCAACAGGCCATAACCGAGCATGTGTGCACCTTTTTTGACAACCAAGTCCCATAGGCCAAAACTGGGCATTTCCTGGGACGGGATGGACGAAAAGCCAAAGATAATGGCCATCACAGCAATGGCGGGGAGCCAGGGGAGAATACTTTTATTAATTTTCATAGTGTCAAGTATAATCAAGTTTGACAATTCCTTTCCACCATTTATGAAACTCAACCTCGCTCTTGCCCAAATCAACACCGAACTTGGAAACATCCAGGCTAACCTGGAAAAGCACCTGACCCTGGTCAAACAGGCCTGTCAGGACGGCATGGATCTACTGGTCTTCCCGGAACTCTCGCTGACCGGCTACGTGCTCCAGGACCTCGTGCCAGTGGTCTCCTGCCGGCCCGAGTCCGACGATCCGTTTTTTCAGCAGCTCCTCGACGCCAGCCGTAACATTGACCTGGTGGTCGGCTTTGTGGACGAAGACTCCCGTCACCGTTTCTTTATTGCCTCGGCATATCTCTCGCAGGGTGAGGTCGTTCACGTTCATCACAAGGTTTATTTGCCAACTTATGGTTTATTCGATGAGGGCCGTTTCTTCGCTCCCGGTGATTCCGTGCGGGCCTTCGACACCCGTTTTGGCCGCTTCGGGATGCTCATCTGCGAGGATTTCTGGCACGCATCGCCGCCCTACATCCTCTGGCAAGACGGGGCAGATGTGTTGTTGTTTTCGTCCGCTTCGCCGGGGCGCGGGTTGAATGGCGAACCAAAGTTGGAATCATCAACCTGGGTGGAGCACATCAACCGGGCTTACGCCAGCCTTTTCACCATTTTCGTAGCCCACACCAACCGGTCCGGTTTCGAGGATGGACTCAATTTCTGGGGCGGTTCCACCGTTTTCGACCCAAACGGGACGCTGATCGCCCAGGCCCCATATTTCGAGGAAGCCCTGACTAAAACCGAAATTGACCTGAACCAGTTGCACCGAACACGCGCCCGCCTGCCATTGCTGAGAGACGAGCGCCCCGAATTGGTGCAGCGCGAGTTGGAGAGGATACTTCACAAATAATGCTCCCGTCGCCGTCCCCGGCGGCGTGGACGCCGCCTGGAGCAACATATGGAAATTAACCTTTCCATTGACCCTGAACTTGTCCGCAAAATCCTGACGGAGTTTATCCGTAGCGAGATCACCCGAGTCGGCTTTTCGCGTGCGGTAATCAACCTGTCCGGTGGGATTGACTCGGCTGTTTCCTTTGTGCTGGCAACGGAAGCGCTTGGGCCGCAGAACGTGCTGGCAATCCGTTTGCCTTTCAAGACCTCGTCAGGCGACTCGCTCGAACATGCCCAGATGCTGATTGACCAGTTCGGCTGTCCCTCAGTGACCATTCCAATCACCGAAATGGTGGACCCGCTCATCGCCCGCGAGCCGGGGATGCCCGAGATACGCAAAGGGAACATCATGGCGCGTGCCCGCATGATCGTCGCCTACGATCAGTCGGAAGCGTTCAAGGGACTCGTCATCGGCACGGGCAACAAGACCGAAATCCTGCTCGGTTATACCACGCTGTACGGCGATTCGGCCTGTTCTCTTAATCCCATCGGCGACCTCTACAAGACCCAGGTGCGGCAACTGGCGCGGGCGCTGGGAATCCCGGAGCCAATCATCGCCAAACCTCCGTCCGCGGATCTGTGGGCTGGTCAGACCGACGAGGGCGAACTCGGATTCACCTACGAGGAAGTGGACAAACTGCTCTTTCTGCTCGTTGACCAGCGCTACCGCCCTGAGGAGTGTGTCGAAGCAGGGTTTGACGAGAAATTCGTCCGTCAGGTTTTCGAACGCATCCGCAAGAACCAGTTCAAGCGCGTCCTGCCGCCAATCGCCAAACTCAGCAGCCGCACAATCGGGTACGATTTCCTGTACCTGCGCGACTGGGGAACATAATCAAGTTGCACGCCACACAAAAGGGTTTGGGGTCAGATTTGGCCTCAAACCTTTTTTATTAGAAGATAAACCATGAAGTTTTCCATCCCCGCGGCACTCCGACACAAACGTTATCTCTACCTCTGGCTGGGATTGCTTATTTCCATTGCCGGCTCGCAAATGCAAATTTCCGCCCTCTTTTGGCATATCCGCACCCTGACCGGCAGACCGAACCCCCTGGCTCTGGGCGGAATCGGGCTGGCACGCATCTTGCCGGTCATCGTTTTTTCTTTCCTGGGAGGACCAGTTGCGGATACGCTTAACCGCCGCCGGATTCTCTTTGTCACTCAAACCGCCATGGCACTGGGGGCATTGGCGCTGGCGCTCCTGACCTTTACCGGCCATATCACCATCTGGTACATCTACCTGCTAACAGCTATCCAGGCTACTGCAGTGGCCTTCGATGGTCCCGCCCGCCAGGCGATGATTCCAAACATTGTCCCGGCGGAAGACTTGCCGAGTGCATTCAGCATGTCTTCGATTGCCATGAACGCCGGCTCGATTATTGGGCCGGCGTTGAGTGGTATCGTCATCGTCGCGCTAGGACAGGGCTACACCTATTTTTTCAATGCTGTCTCATTTCTGGCCGTCATTCTCGCCCTGGTCCTGATTGGACCTGTCTTGCAGGACACCAGGAAATCCGGCATCCATCTGAGCGCAGCCTTGGATGGTATCCGGTTTATCTTTTCCAGACCCATCATACTCTCCACCATGCTGATGGACTTCGTCGCCACGTTCTTCGCTTCGGCCAATACCATGATGCCCATCGTTGCCAAAGATATCCTGAAAGTCAGTGAAATCGGTTATGGCTGGCTTTCGTCAGCGCAAGCGATAGGGTCGGTAGCGGCGGGCGTTGTGGTATCGCAGGTTCAAAAACTTCGCAAACAGGGATCGATCTTTCTCATTGCGGTGGTT
>JADGQD010000034.1 GCA_017882065.1 Anaerolineales bacterium
CGCTCCAAGAAAACCTCCCATAAAGTGTGCCCAACCTTGACCACCTTTTGATAGTGAAATTTCAGCCAATTGATAGATACATTTTCCCCGATAGACCATATAATAAACTGGCAATGATTAATAGGCAATTTTCGCCTTGAGAATGGATGCAGCACTCAGAGTAACTTTTTTGTGTCTTTGGCGTACATACACTAGGAACCTTATTTTCAATAAGGAGAAAACGTATGGATAAGAAAAACCGCACGCAGTTGGTTTTGGGCCTGCTCCTCATCCTGGTAGCAGGCTGGTTGATCGCTACCCGCATCAAACCCGATCTGGCCAACATCCTCCACCTGACCTTTGACTGGCCGATGTGGGTCATGTTTGCTGGAGCTGCCCTCCTGGTAATCGGCCTGCTGGTCGGTGAGCCAGACATGGCTATTCCAGCCTGTATTGTGGCGGGGATTGGCGGCATCCTGTACTATCAGAACGCCACCAACAACTGGGAGTCCTGGGCATATATGTGGACACTGATCCCGGGCTTTGTCGGTGTAGGCAAAATCCTGTCTGGCATTATCGGCGGCGATTTCATGGCATGTTTACGGGAAGGTCTGAAATTACTGCTCATTTGCGCCATCATGTTTACCATCTTCGCCACCATCTTTGATGCCTGGACCATTTTTGGCTCATACAGCGCGTACGTCCCGATTGCCTTGCTCTTCGTGCTGGGTATCTGGCTCATCGTGCGCGGCAGCATGCGGAACAAATAAGAAAGGATATTAACATGCACAGACGAGGTAATCTCTTTTGGGGTAGCATACTGATCGTGCTAGCCGGACTGCTTCTGTTGAAGCAAATGGGTGTTATTGTCGGCGATATCTTCGGCTATTTCTTTCCGCTTCTGATCATCGCATTCGGTGTCTGGCTGATTGTCGGTTTCTTCGCCAGGAATCAGCCGGTCGAAGGCGAACAGGTGTCCATCCCCCTCGAGGGAGCTGCAAGTGCCTATGTCAAACTTGACCACGGCGCGGGCAGGCTCACCCTGCGCTCCGGTGCCGGGTCCGGTGAAATCGTCAACGGCACTTTCGGCAACGGGCTGAGCTTCAAGAGCCACGTGGAGGGTGGCCGGATGGAGGTCAAACTGCGCACCTCGCAACAGGCCTGGGCATGGTGGCCGGGTGCGAGCCTGGACTGGGACATTCGCCTCAACCGCGATATCCCGCTGAGTTTGAAGATCGACAGCGGAGCGAGCGCCTCGATCCTTGACCTGAGAGATCTCAAAGTCACCGACTTGGATATTGACACCGGTGCGAGCAGCACCGAACTGACCCTGCCCGCCAATGCCGGAAACACGCATGTAGATATTGACACTGGCGCTTCGTCGCTCAAGGTCAGCATCCCCTCGGGCGTGGCGGCCAGCATCCGGGTCAAGAGCGGCATCGCTTCCGTCAACGTTAATCCCCGTTTTCCCCGCCTTGACGGCGGCTTGTATCAATCCACCGACTACAGCACGGCAGCCAACCGCGTCGACATGACCATTGACGCCGGTGTCGGTTCGATTGAAGTTAACTAGAGGAGAACAAAATGAAACGTTTCGATTACCGTATTCTGATCGGCTCGGCGTTGATCCTGGGCGGCATTCTGATGCTGCTGGACAAGACTGGCGTTCTAAAAGGCGCCACCGGTTTTTTCTGGGCCGGATTGCTGGCAATCGGTGCGGGCATCTTCCTGTTCTGGTTCTTCAGCGACCACTCGAAATGGTGGGCCGCCATCCCCGGTTTCACGCTGGCCGGTATGGCCGCTTCAACTCTGCTATTGGACAGGATCGGCTGGGGCGGGCTGGCTTTCCTGGGCGGCATCGGCGTGGGTTTCTGGGCTGTGTATCTCCGCCAACGGGCTCAATGGTGGGCCATCATCCCCGGCGGTGTGCTGCTCACCCTGGGATTCACTTCTGCGCTGACAGAAGCTTTCAACGTTGTTGAGACCGGCGGTGTGTTCTTCGTCGGCCTGGGACTCACATTCCTGCTGGTGGCCCTGCTGGCAAAGATGAAGTGGGCTTTCATCCCGGCCGCGGTGCTGCTCCTGCTTGGGTTTTTCCTTGGCACACCGTTTGTCGGCGTTCTGGAATATGCCTGGATCGGCATCCTGTTGATCGCAGGTATTGTGCTGGTGATCAGCGCAGTCAGATCGAATTAGCTTTTCCCTTATTCAAAGAGACAACCCCTTGCCGAAAGCGAGGGGTTGTTTGGTTTCTATCTCACAAGCATGAATTAAACCGATTCCACACTTTTGATATCCGGGAAGAACTGACGCACCGTCCCCTCCACCCAACCATGCAGCGTGGACGGCGAAAGGGGGCAGCCCAGGCAGGAACCGCCCAGATGTACTTTCAGAACCTTCCCGTCAAATGAGACGTATTCGGCGGAACCGCCATGGAATGTCTCGATATAGGCGCTTAACTGTTCGACCAGCGCCTTCATTTGGATTTCGGCTTTCGGGTCTACTCCGCTCTCAGACATGGTAATGGCTCCTCAGTTATCTGGTTGCTGGCGCATCCCGTTTGCCAACATAGAATTCACACGGCCTTGTTGACTATGCTGGCGTTCAGCGATGATGGCCGACAACCGGTCCAGGATGACCTTGCCCAGTTCAGGGTGCTTTTCGCACAACATTCGCAGGTCCGCGCCGCGGATGCGCAGAACTTCGCTATCCAGTGCACAGACCGCCCCGGAGGTATAAGTCGGGTTGCCCAACGCCGCCGACCAGCCAAAAATACCACCTGGCTGGACGTGCGTCATGTTCATCATCGGCCCATCGTCCGGTTTGTAGCGGATGGTTAATTCTCCCGACACCACTAGGTAGAGATATTCTGCATAGTCACCCTGCTCAAAAACAACTGTCCCCGCCACCCAGGTTTGGGGAGCGAAAAACGGTGCCAGAAACTGAATTTCTGCCGCGCTTAGACCGGTGAAAAAGACAAGGTGAGTGTATTTCTCGAGGTTCATGATTATATAGGATATTAGTCAAAGCGGCCTTTCCTTTCTAGTGGCAAACATCCTAAAAGACCAGACATTCGTCCGTGTGTTATGTCATGAACTTCATGTGATTCGAGTATACTCTGAATAGCAACTTTTTGGCTGAGGATATCATCTAATGAGTGAGAACAAAACTGAAATATCGGTCGAGGCTCTGCGCGCCGGAGACCGGGAAGAATTTTCCAGGTTGGTAGACACCTACTCCGGGCCTATCTACCGGCTGGCGCTAAAAATGCTTGGCATTCCGACGGATGCCGAGGATGTGTTGCAGAATACCTTCCTGAAGGCTTTCCAACACCTGAAAGAATTCGAAGGCCGCTCCAGCCTGTCCACCTGGCTCTACCGGATTGCCTCCAACGAAGCCCTGATGCTTTTACGCAAACACCGCCCTGAGATCACTCTCAGCGACGCTGCGCCGGAAGACGATGATAACAGCGATTATTCTCCGGCCCAATTCACCGACTGGTGCTGTTTGCCGGAAGACGAATTCCTTTCGTCCGAATCCCAGGCTGCCTTGGACCGCGCCGTCCAGCATCTGCCGGAGACCCAGCGCATCGTTTTCGTTCTGCGCGATATCGAAGGCCTATCCATCCAGGAGACCAGTGAGGCGCTCAACTTGAGCGAGACTGCCGTCAAGACCCGTCTGCTGCGTGCCCGCTTACGCCTGCGGGAGGAACTCAGCACATATTATGGCGAACGGCTCGACAAAAGGAGTAAAGAATGATCGAACATGAACATTCCAAATGCCGATCCCTGCTGGGCTCCCTGTCCGATTTTGTAGACGGAACGCTTGGCGAAGAACTGTGTGAAGCGATCGAACGCCACGTTGCCGAATGCCAGAACTGCCACGTTGTTGTAGATACCCTGCGCAAGACCATATCCCTTTATCATGAATCTGCTGCGGAAGCGGGCGAGGTGCCGGTCGCGGTACGCGAGCGACTCTTCCGGACCCTGAACCTGGACGATTATATCCGGCACTAACCGGCAACCTTTCGCGGTTGCCCCGGAAGCCGATCTGATAGCCGCCATTCAACAAACATTGCAATAGGAACCGTGGAGCAGGGTTCAATCCTGCTCCGGGCTCCATCATATGACCGAATCCAATAAAACAAACCGCCGTTTGACCCCTTTCATCACCTTAATCACCGCCGGGATTTTCCTTCTCGGCGTGAGCTTGATTCCGCTGCTGGCAAACGCCCAACAAAAAGCACTGGATAGCACGGCCCCAATCTTTCCTCCCATCACACTCGATTATCCTGCCCCGCAACTGACGCTGACCGACCTGCAAGGCAAACCCGTCTCAATCGAGGACTATCGCGGCCAGGTGATCCTGGTCAATAACTGGGCCACCTGGTGCCCGCCGTGCAAAACCGAGATGCCCGAGTTGCAGGCCTTCTATACCGCCCACGCCGCAGAAGGGTTTGTGGTAGTTGCCATCGAATCGGGTGAACCCGCCGACCAGGTGGCTTCCTTTGTACAGGAATACGGAATGTCCTTCCCGGTCTGGCTCGACCCGCATGGCACGGCGCTGGAGATCTTCCAGAACTGGAACCTGCCCAGTTCCTATGTCATTGACAGGGATGGAAAAGTCCGCTTATCATGGACGGGTGCGATCAACCAGCCAACACTGGAACAATATATCACCCCGTTATTCGAGGAAATCAAATGAACGCAACCATTGCCGGGCGGGTTGGTGGTGTCGAAGCGGATCAGGTCTTGGAGCAATTCGGAGGGGCGTTGATAGATGGGGGCGGTGGTCTTCGACATGATCTTCTCCTGTGGGTTGTGGGGCAAAAAATGACGCCTCCACGGCATATCTTATAGCAGAATGGGGACGGCGTCAAAGGGAATTTCTGGGTACTGATTTCAACCGGGGTTGATTTTATTGGCATGACGCAGGTGACGGGATCGGACAGACAACTTTCGGCGTATCCCAATCACCCATTTCCGTACCGAGGGGTTGCGTAATACCAATAACAGGATCATGAAAATTCCCAACAAGAACGGCTTGAGAATATTCCCACGAAGGGCAAATAGATTACCCTTTTGAGCCAGGGCATAATGGAGCATGGAGATGATGGCGGCCGGATAGATCAGCCAGTGCAACCGCTTCCAATTCCTGCCCATCCGGCGGATGAAATAATCGAAGGAGGTAGCGGCCAGGGGGATGAGCATGAGCAGCGCAATGGTCCCTACCAAGAGATAGAGCTTTTGCGTGATTAAGTCGAAGAGCTGTGAAAGATTAAAACCATAGTCCAGGCCGGCAAAAACCATCACGTGCAAAGAGGTGTACATGAAGGCGTATAGTCCCAAAGCGCGGCGGCGCTTGAGGAATTCAAGCCAGCCGAACAGAGAGTTGAACGGTGTGCAGGCCAGCGTGGCGATCAGGAAGTAGACGGCGATCCGCCCCAGCCGTTGCTCGATATCTTGGATGGGGTTGACGGATAACCTGCCAGCGAAATAGTCATAGAAAAGCCACGCCAGCGGCAGCCAGCCTAGAGTGTGGATGACGACCTGAAGCCAGGTGATTTTTGGCTTTGTCCTGCTAATAGTTGGCACGCAAATCCATCCCCGTATAAAGACTGGCTACCTCATCGGCGTAGCCATTGAACATCAGTGTCGGGCGGCGGCTCAATTCGCCAATGCGCCGTTCACTGGCCTGGCTCCAGCGCGGATGGTCCACTTCGGGGTTGACGTTGGAGTAGAAGCCGTATTCGTTCGGCGCAATCGTGTTCCACATCGTCTGCGGCCGCTCCTCGGTCAGTTCGATCTTGACTATCGCCTTGATGCTCTTAAAGCCGTACTTCCATGGTACCAACAGCCGTAGCGGAGCGCCGTCTGGATTAGGCAGGGGCTGGCCGTAGAGGCCGGTGGCGATGATTGTGAGGCGCTGCATGGCCTCGTCGAGGCGCAAGCCTTCGCTGTACGGCCAGGGGTAGAGCAAGTCTCCCTCGCCAGGCATCTGGGTCGGATCCATCAGAGTGACAAAGTGCACATATTTGGCGCTGGTCATTGGCTGAACTTCATTAAGCAAGTCGCTCAGCTCGAACCCGGTCCACGGGATGACCATGCTCCAGGCTTCCACACAGCGCAGGCGGTAGACGCGTTCCTTCTGCTCGAACTTGAGCAAGTCCTCGAGAGCATAGGTTTTCGGATTCTGGACCAGACCGCCAACCTCCACCGCCCAGGGGGTGGTCTTGAAATTCGCCGATAACGGGTTAACGGCTTGCTTGTCGGTGGAGAACTCGTAGTAGTTGTTGTAATTCGTGATTTCATCGAATGTGTTGAGCGGGTTGCCCAGTTCGTCGGTCGTTTGACCCTGGGCGTTATCGGGCATAGGCGGACTTTGCGTCGGCGTCCCGGACCCGGAGCCGGTTCCCGGTGTGGAGGGGAGTTTCAATCCGCAGGCTGCCAGGAATGCGGTTGCACTGAAAATCCCAGCCGCCTTCAAAAAATCCCGGCGCGAGAGATAAACGCTTTGGGATGTGATCTCGGAGGAAGGTACGGTAACGTGTTTGAGTTTGCGTTCCATGATTGGCTCCTGTAAATAAAAACCGGTAAAATGAGACTTAATCAGTCCAATTTTACCAAGTTTTTGTTAGGATAACGTTAGAGCGCCAACAAAACGTTCCAGTCACTGCCCTTTGCGAATCACCCTTCTGTTTGGGCCATCTCCCAGCCCAGGATGGCCTGTTTGCGCGCCGGCCCGTAGCGATAATTGCCAAAGCCTCCCGCCTTCTGCAATACACGGTGACAGGGAATGAGGTAGGCCACTGGGTTGTGGGCGACGGCGTTCCCGACCGCCCGGGCGGCTTTGACCGAGCAGACCTGTCCTGCCAGCGCCTCGTAGCTGGTCGCCGCGCCGGGCGGCAGCCGCAGGAGCGCCTCCCAGACTTTGATCTGGAAGTTCGTGCCGCGCAGGTGCAGGGCGATGACCCGCGGCTCCCGAGGGGTCAGGGAAGTGCCGGGGCGGGGCGCAAAAATCTGTTGCACCACCAGACTGGTTCGGGACGGGTCTTCCCGCAGGTTGGCATTGGCCCAGTCGAATCTGAGTTGCTCCAGGGCGTACTGGCGCCCGCCGTCCACAAAGGCTAAAAAGCAGATGCCGCGCCCGGTCAGCGCCAGCAGGCATTCGCCGAATGGGGTGGGGTGGAAGCCATAGGCGATATCCACGCCAGCGCCTTTCGTCCGATATTCACCGGGCGTGACGGCTTCGCACTGCACGAGCAGATCGTGTAAACGGCCCGGGCCGGAGAGTCCGGCTTCGTACGCGGCGGACAGGACCGAGGTGCGGGTGAGCAGCGCTTTGGCGTTTTCCTTGGTGAGAAATTGCAGGAAACGCTTGGGGCTGATGCCCGCCCAGCGCGTGAACAGCCGCTGGAAATGGTACTCGCTCAGGCCCACATGGGCGGCCACCTCGGTCAAATCCGGCTGGCGGCGGGCATTGTCATCCAGGAAGCGGATGGCCTTTTCGACGCGCTGGTAGTCTGCGGAGAGTTGGGTGAAGATGGTCATGGGCTTATTGTACCGATTTCTGGGCAAGCTGCCACCTGATTCTTGCGGTTCTGGCGAGGTAGTCCCGGTTCCAGCGTGGTAGTCCCGGTTCCTGGACGGGGCACGGGGCGGAGATAATCCGTAGGAACAGTGATCTTGGGAAAGCCGCGGATTTACCGTTCCTGTGTCATGCGAACAGACGATTGGTATGCTATAATATTTTTGTAAATTGACACTTCTTCTGAATGGAGTCAAAAGCCGCATCTCGAATTCTTACTGCTTCGTGCAAAAATTCATGAACTTTTCTATATCGAAGGGCACGAAAATAACGGGATTTTACTGCTTCTTGCATAAAACTGTGAACATTTATCGATCAAAATACAGGGATAAACATCAATACGGGTTTAAATCTTTGCGCAGTACCCTTTTGTTCGGATATTTAGGCAGTACTCTGTAGATATATGTAAAGGAGGAAAAATGCCTGCAACGATTATTACTGATCGGGTACTGGTCACAGACCACAGCCACTGGGAAACGATGCTCAGGCCACAGGAGCTCATTGACGGTGGTGTGACGGACGTGATCCTTAAGGCTGGGTCAGGCCTGGGGGCGGTTGACTCATCTTTTCAGAAACATGGGGAGGCGGTGGCGAAATTTTCCAAATATCTCCGCCTGCACGCCTATTGGTGGGATGATCCCATCGTAAGCGGGAATGCCCAGGCAGAGTTCGCTGCCCAGAAATTGAAGGCAAGCGGTCTGCCGGTGCTCTCCCTATGGGGCGACATGGAGCAGTGGTGGGCCAATTGGGGTAAATGGACAGCGGCTCGGGCGGGGAAGCTGCCCTGGAAAGCCGTACCGGTGTTTAAACCCTGGGCTCTGGATAGTCACTGCAAGGCGTTTGCTGAAGCCCTGGCCAAGGTATGGCCGGTCACCGGAATATATACGGGACGAGGGTACATCACATCTTATGCTCCCGCTATGAAAAACTGGTTGGGAAAATACAAGATCTGGTTTGCGGCATGGGGAAAACAGCCCAGTGTTGCAAAGAAGATGACCTGGCAGGAATTGCGCGATAAGTGGCTGCCAAATTACGACCCGATCTTTCGGGATACCGGGATTGTGAAAGAGAACATTGTTGGTCATCAGTTCACGGGCGACAGGTGTATATTGCCGGGCGGTTATCAGGATATTCTGGGATGGAAAGGCAAGGCAATGGATGTAAGTGTTTTCCAGAGGTCCTTTATGGAACACCTTGGAGAGGTCTCCGGACCCATTGAGGACCCGGTGGATCCCATTCCGGTTCCTGCCGGGAAGCCTTACATCTTTCTTGGGTCACATCTATGGGTACGGAATCTTCCGAATGAAACTACAGCCAGACTTATTGACAGTCTCACAAAAGACCAGCGGGTGCTTGTGGTGGAGATCCAGGGAGAATGGGCACGGTGTGAAAATCCAGCTGGTTGGGTGCGCCTGAACTGGTTAACCAAGCTGTAACAGCCTGCAGAGCGGGCACTTGCAGCCTGAGGGTGGGTAACCCATAAACAGCGGGGTCTGCTTTGGAGCAGACCCCGCTTTGTTTAGAAGGACGGGCATGTCCCCTCGGGGGTACCCTGTCTGTGCCAGACGTGGAGACCCGCCCTACCCTTTGGAGGTGAACCATTGGCAAAAACCACTCGTAAATTTTGGTTCACATTTTTGCGCAGTACCTTGTCGTTTATAATAAATGTTGGAAAGATGCACGCATTTCCCCCTTTTTCTTCTGTAGAAGATCTGAAATTCCAGCATGAAAACATCTTTTCAAGGAGTGGCATATGACCCAAAAGAAAACCGTCCATCCTTACATCCCCAACTCTGCACCAGAAGTCAAGGCGCAAATGCTGCGGGATGTGGACGCCTCCAGCACGGAGGCGTTTTACGCGGACGTGCCCGCCGCCCTCCGCTTCCAGGGGCTGATGGACCTGCCGGAGCCGTTCCTGTCTGAATATGCCCTGCGCCGTCACGTGGAAGGCCTGCTGCGCAAGAACACCACCACGCAACAGGTTCTCAATTTTCTCGGCGCGGGCTGTTACCAGCACCATGTCCCCGCCATCTGCGACGAGGTCAACCAGCGCGGCGAGTTTCTGACCGCCTACGCGGGCGAACCATATGACGATCACGGCCGCTTCCAGTCGCTCTTCGAATACTGCTCGATGATGGGCGAACTGCTGGAGATGGATGTGGTCAACGTGCCGAACTATGACGGCTTTCAGGCTGCGGCCACAGCCCTGCGGATGGCGTGCCGCATCACGGGCCGGAGGCGGGTACTGCTGGCTGCGGTCCTGAGCCGGGATAAACTATCGCGGGTGCGCGACTACCTGAAGCCTGAGATCGAGATAGAGATTGTGGAGCACGATCCAAAGACGGGCGGGATGGACCTGAAGCAACTCGAAATACTTCTGAAGACCGGGAGCGCGGCGGTTTATTTTGAAAATCCATCCTATCTCGGATGCCTTGAGACTCACGGCACAGAGATCACGGACCTGGCTCACAAGCATGCGGCACTGGCAATCGTCAGCGTGGACCCGATCTCATTGGGCGTGCTGGCCCCACCGGTGCGTTACGGGGCGGATATCGTGTGCGGGGACATCCAACCGCTGGGGATGCACATGCAGTTCGGGGGCGGCCAGGCCGGTTTCATTGCATCTCAAGACGATGAGAAAATCGTCATGCAGTACCCATCGCGCCTGTTCGGCATCTCTCCGACGCGCGTCCCAGGCGAATACGGTTTCGGTGACGTAGCATACGATCGCACCTCCTTTGCGAAAAGAGAAGAAGGCAAAGAGTGGGTGGGTACGGCTGCGGCGCTGTGGGGTATCACTGCCGGAGTCTACCTGGCGCTGATGGGACCACAGGGGATGAAGGAAATTGGCGAAGGCATTTTGTACCGCACCCGGTATGCCATGCAGGAGATCGGAAAGATCAAGGGCGTATGCACGGATGGGTTCAGCGCGCCGCACTTCAAGGAGTTCGTGGTCAACTTCGACGGCACCGGCAGGAAGGTCTCCGAACTCAACGCGGCGTTGCTGCGCAAGGGCATATTCGGCGGCAAGGACTTGAGCCGGGAATTCCCCTGGCTGGGTGAGAGCGCGCTGGTTTGCGTTACCGAAGTCCATACCCAGGAAGATATTGACCGGCTGGTTTCCACCCTGAAAGAGGTGCTGTCATGAAGAACATCACCGCCGAACGTTTTACGAATGGCAAGCCCAACCTGCGACGTTTTCACCAGGCGCGCTGGGACGAACCGATCATCTTTGAGTTGGGCCAACCTGGCCAGCGCGGCATCCTGGTCCCGGAAGTCGAAGAGGGGATCAAGTCCCAGGTTGGGGATGCGCTGGCGGGCATCCCGGATGGGCTGAGACGCACGGATCCGCCGAAGCTGCCGGAAATGGCACAACCGGCGGTTCTGCGCCATTATGACCATCTCTCGCAGGAAAATCTGGGCGCGGATTTCAACATTGACGTGGGCCAGGGGACCTGCACGATGAAGTACAGCCCGAAGGTCAACGACCAACTGGCGCGCATGCCGGAAATGACCGAACTTCACCCGCTGCAGGACGAGTCCACTGTGCAGGGCATCCTTGAGATCATGTACCGTTTCGAGCAGATCCTGAAAGAGATCTCGGGGTTGGAGCGCTTTACGCTCCAGCCGGGAGCGGGCTCGGCGGCGATCTACACCAACGCCTCCATTATCCGCGCCTATCATGAAGGGCGCGGCGAAGCAAAACAGCGCGACGAGATGATCACCACGATCTTCTCGCATCCCTCCGGCGCGGCCTGCGCCAAAGTGGCCGGATACAAGGTCATCACTCTCTATCCGGATCCAGAAGGGTATCCCGACCTGGAGGCGCTCAAGGCGGCCGTCTCGGAGCGGACCGCCGGGCTGTTGATCACCAACCCGGAAGACACTGGCATTTTCAACCCGAGGATCGCGGAGTTCACGCGCATCATCCACGCCGCGGGCGGGCTGTGTTCCTACGACCAGGCCAACGCCAACGGCATACTCGGCATCACGCGGGCGCGCGAAGCCGGGTTTGACCTGTGCCATTTCAACCTGCACAAGACCTTCTCCACCCCGCACGGTTGCGGGGGTCCGGCTGTGGGTGCGACCGGCGTGACGCAGGATCTGGCGCGCTTCCTGCCCGTGCCAACAGTGGATTTCGATGGGCAGAAATATTTCCTGAACTACGACTTGCCGGACAGCATCGGGAAAATCCGCCCCTTCTACGGGGTGGCACCGGTGGTGTTGAAAGCGTACGCCTGGGTGATGGCGCTGGGGGCGGCAGGCCTGCGCGAGGTGGCGGAAGTGGCGGTGCTCAACAACAATTACCTGATGAAGAAAGTGCTGGCAATCCGCGGTGCCAGCGCGCCGTATGCGGCGGGCAAGCGGCGTGTGGAACAGGTGCGCTATTCGTGGCAGAAACTGTATGAGGAGACCGGAATCCACTCGGAGGAACTCGGCATCCGTGCGGCCGATTTTGGCGTGCATTACTGGACCAGCCACCACCCGTACGTGGTGCCTGAACCCTGCACACTGGAGCCAACCGAGTCGTATTCGATGGAGGAACTGGACGAATATGCTGCCATCCTTGAACATGTGGCGGGAGAAGCGTACTCGGACCCGGACCTGGTGCGGTCTGCGCCGCACAACTGCACCGTCCACACGATCGATCATCACCCGTTCGATGATCCGCAGCAATGGGCGATCACGTGGCGGGCTTACCTGCGCAAGACCGGACAGGAACACTGATAATCATCACAGCGCTTGTGTCGTTCCCCTGCCCCCTATGGGGACCTTCCCGGAAGGACACCGGGACGATGGACGATAGCGGCTCGTTGCTGCCTCGACCAATGCGCTTATTTCTCCTCCAGTTTCTTGGTCAATAGGGTGTTCTCCCGTGGTAGTCCCGGTTCTCGTACGGGGCGTGGTAGTCCCGGTTCTCGTACGGGGCGAGGTAGTCCCGGTTCTCGCGATAGTCCCGGTTTTAGCATATCATCCCGAATCTCTTACGGGACGGGGTACGGGGCGTCGTCATCCTCGTCCACCAGCCCGCGTAGTACCCTCCGATTGTCCCTGCTTCCTGATCACTGATTACCCGATTACCCGATTTCCTGGTAGTTTGGTGCAGTATTCGAATTGAGTCGAATGCCTTTTTAAGTCCATTTCAGCCTGCAAAATGGTCTGACGTGGCTCTCCATGGCGGGGAGAGCGGGATTCGAAGATTCTCCCCTTCCGCCCCCTTCGGGGATGCTTCGCGAGGGGCTTACGACTGAAATGAGAACCGCGCCCAAACCGGACGCGGTTCTCCATGTTCATATATTTTTCGGCAGGGCTTGTCCCCTTCTGGGAACCTTGGCGAAGTGCCCGACCAAACAATCGCTAGCCGAAATGGAACCCAACCACGAATGCGATCGTCGTCAACAACAACTGGCCGGGCAGAACCTTGAAAATAATGGAGCGCGAAAGGAGCGGTTTACCCGCCTTGAGAAAGAACAGCAACAGTCCGCCGAGGCCGATCAGCGCCCCACCCACACCGACCAGGGAAAACGCCGGATGAGACGTGCCGCTAATTGCCATGACGATCGGTAACAGGAAAATTATCATCCCAGCGATGCCATGCACGATAGTCAACACGAGGACCGGCAGTTTATTGTTCATCGGCATAGAGCGGGTAATGACGATCGCCAGAAACCCGAGAATGGTAAAAACCAGGTAAAGGGTCCGGTATGCAGCGAGGTGCTCCCAAACCAGTCCCAGCGACAGGCTGAGCGGGATGACCGTCGAGA
>JADGQD010000035.1 GCA_017882065.1 Anaerolineales bacterium
TGCCCTCCCGGACAGATCTCTATTAAGTTATACAACTTTACCGAAAATGTATTACACCTGATTATGCTCGTCCAGAAGGTAATTATTCCCCAAGAATACTGAAGACGCTTCATTAGCGAGTCGACCAGCTCTCATCAAAGGGAACTGGTCGACTCCAAGTTTGTTATTAGAAAGAAGGCTAACCCCTATTTTAGGACTGCCGCCAGCGGAGCCGGGGCCTGGACCTGGACACTGGTGCCAGAAGCCCGGGCCTTTTCCATGTCGCGCGCCCACAGGTACAGGCAGGTGTGGTAGGCGGTGGCCGTGTACGAGTTCACGACGGTGGCGACCATGATGAAGATGCTGGCAATAATTACGCCCAGCCCGATGCCGGAGACCAGGCCGAAGGTTGACGTGTTGGTGATTGTGAGGATGCCAAACCCGACGCCGAAGCCCAGGCCGATGCCGAGCGCACCCAGCAGGAAGCCGATCAGCCCGTTGACGGTTTTCACGCCAACCGTGCTGATGCCTACCAGCAGCAGGTTGTTCTTGATGATGCTGCCGGCGCGCTTGAGGGCGTCTTTCAGGTTGATATCTTCGATGACCATGGCGGGCAGGATGAGGAAGGCGGCCTCGGTCCAGGCCGCGTCGATCAGACCGGCCAGGAAGTTGCGCCCGCCTGAGTTGCCTTTGCCTCTGACGCCGCTCTTGAGCAGGTTTACCGCGGTCGAAGCCGCGGCCAGGCTCATCAGGTCAAGGAAGTCACGCTTGACGACTGCCCAGGCCTTCGACATGACGCCGTCGCCCTCGGCCAGGTAACCGTAGATCAGGTAGACGGTCATGGCCGAGAAGATGTAGCCGACCGTGTATTGTATGAAAATCATCACCGCACCCAGCACGAACAGGATGATCTGCCCGACCAGGCTGTTATTGCCGCCGGTCAGAAAACCCGCCCCGATCATCAGGGGGATGAAAATGACCGAGACGATCAATCCGGCGAACAGGGCCATGATGGATGGCTTGATGAGGTCTTTGTCCTTGGCGGCCATTTGCCAGGCCTGCTTTAGGAACGACCAACCGCGACTAAAGTTTTGCATGAGATACCTCTAGAAATATGGTTAAGAATGGGCGTGATTATAGCAGGCTTATATCTGCCCACATTATATTTTGTACGCCACAATGACTCCATCCCGCACCGGTACCAGCGAGGCAATCCAGTCCGGGCTGCGAGTGAGCATCCCGGTCAGTTTGCGGATGCTTTCGGTGGCCGGGGTTTTGTCCTGGGGATCGAAGATTTCACCGTGCCAGAGCATGTTATCCACGATGAGCACTCCGCCGGGACGCAGTTTCCCGGCGATAATCTGGAGCGAGTCGGCGTAGTCCTCCTTGTTGATGTCGTTGAAGATCAAGTCGAAGGGACCAGAAGTCTCGCGCAGGGTTTGCACCGCCTCCCCAACATGATAGCGGACAATTCCATCGTATCCCAGCGCAGCCAGGTGGGTGTGCGCCTGGCGCGACAGTTCTTCGTCCCAGACCACGTGATAGACCTCGCCGCCGCCATTCTCGGTCACAGCCCTGGCAAACCAGGCGGTCGAGTAGCCGAAGCCCGAGCCGAGTTCGAAGATGCGCTTTGCACCAATCATGCGTGCCACCTGGTAGCACAGATACCCGGATGCCGGCCCGACGATGGGGAAATCTATCTTTTCTGCGTCGGCTTCCATCGCCTGCATTTCTGGCAGACGGGGCGGCACGAGACTGTCAATGTAGTCCATCAGGTATTCGGGGATCAAAGGCTTATCCATAAATGTTCTCCTTATTTTCTTTACCAATTAAAGTAACGATACCGGGTCCACTTCCACCCGCCAGCCCTTCGATGCACCCCTCGACAGGCTTGGGGCACTGCTCAGGGCGGCACCTTCGAAGTCCTTTCCCCGCAGCAGACTTGCCGGGTTCGGGCCGCGCAGGATGATCTGCCAGCGATAGAGTCCATTCAACCGGGAAAAGAAGCAGGGGGCGGGTCCGATGAGGGTTGTCTCGCGCCGGTCTTCGCTCTCGATCCATTTGGCAAGTTTTGCCGCCAGTCCCTGCGCCTCTGACTCGGCTTTTGTAGCCTGAACATGCCGGTATTCCATCCTCACCAGGCGGTTGAACGGTGGGTAGCCCAACTGCCTGCGATAGTCCAACTCGCGGGCGTAGAAGGCGGCGTAATCCTGGCCGGCCGCGGCCTGGATGACGTAATGCTCCGGTTGAAAAGTTTGCAGCACCACCCGTCCGCCCAGGGACGAACGACCGGCGCGGCCCGAGACCTGGGTCAGCACATCGAAGGTCCGCTCCGCCGCGAAGGGGTCAGGCAGGTTGAGTCCCACGTCGGCCAGCACAATCCCCACCAGCGTTACCAGCGGCAGGTCGAGTCCCTTCGCCAGCATCTGCGTGCCGATGAGCACATCCGCCCGGTGAGCGGTGAAGTGGCTCAGGATGATCTCGTGCGAGTCCTTCCGGCGGGTGGTATCCCAGTCCCAGCGCAGGGTGCGCGCCGACGGGAAGAGCGCCCCCACCTCGGCCTCCACCTTCTGGCTGCCCAGCCCATACTGGCGGATCTGGTCACTCCCGCAAACCGGGCACTTCTTCGGTATCTGCCGCGTGTAGTTGCAGCGGTGGCATACGAGTGTTCCCCCGTGTTCCTGTGTCATGTAGTCCGGTTTTATGAGAGTATTGGAGGACGGGGCAACGTGATACGTAAGGGGCGTGTCGCAGCGCGGGCAGCGCACCGCCATCCCGCACTCCCGGCAGAAGACGTAGGTGGCCGTGCCGCGCCGGTTCAGGAAGAGAATCGCCTGCTGGCCTTTTTTGAGCACCTCTTCCAGTGCGTCCACCAGAGCCTGGCTGAAGACTCCCCGGTTGCCGGACTTGAGTTCTTCCCGCATATCAATAATCGAGACGGGGGGAAGACCTCCGAGGTTTGCAGAGAACCCTGAGGGTTGTATCCGCTTCGGTAACTCCAGCAGGCGGACGCTTCCCCCGCCCTCAGTCCCTTGCGGGGCCGATGCCTGATACCGTTGAACGATGGACGGGGTGGCTGAACCGAGGATGCACACGCCCCCACAAATCCGGGCGTATTCCTGCGCGGTCGTGACGGCGTTGTAGAACGGCGGCTCGGACTGGTAATAGGATGTGTCGTGGCATTCATCGGCAATGATCAGCCCGACGTTTGGGAGCGGAGCGAACAATGCCGAGCGCGGCCCGATGATGACTTTCAACTGGCCCAAACGAGCGCGCCGCCAGGTGTCGTAGCGCTCGCCTTCGGATAATCTGGAATGCACCAGTCCAACCTGCCCGGGGAAGCGCGCCAAGAACCGGCGTACGGTCTGCGGTGTGAGGGCGATCTCCGGGACAAGGATGATGGCTTCCTTTCCGTGTCGAATACACTCCTGCGCGGCGCGGATGTAGATCTCGGTCTTTCCGGAGCCAGTCACACCGTGGAGGAGAAAAGGGTAATTAGGGATTTGGGAATCAGGTGATGGGGTTTGGAAAGCGCGCAAAATTTGGTCTAACGCGGCTTCCTGCTCGGCAGTTAATACTAATTCCTGATAACCCAATCCCTTATCACTCGGCACCAGATTACTTATCTTTTCCAGAGGGTCGCGCCAGATCTCGGTTTCCCTCAAAACAATCAGTTCGCGCTCCGCCAGTTCCTGCAGGTCGGCCAGATTGCAGCCAGATTCGGCATATACCCACGAGACGTTCACGTCCGCCAGTTCGCGCAACAGGAAGCGCAGGGCGGCCTGCCGGCGTGAGAGGGTATCAGCGGTCTTTCCTAGTTCCGGCATCGCCGCTTCTGCCACTTCGGGAGGCACGGACAATTGCGCCGTGCGGACAAACTTTGGCCGCACCGAGATCGGTGGCAGGATGGACTGGCTGGTCAACCCCCCGGTTCTTACCAGGTATTGCGCTACCTTGCGCCAGTCCACATTTTTGAAATGTCGGTCTATCTGGCGGCCGCGCAGGCTCCCCTTTTCTCGCAGCAGGTCAACCAGCCGACGATGGACCATGGACGATTGACCGTCTGTGGTCAATGGTCTATCGTCTATGGTCTGATACAGCACGTCTGCCTGCTGACTCAGCCCCGAAGGCAGCATCAGCCCGAGGCAGGCCGCCAGCGCGGACAGGGTCTCCCTGGCCAGCCACTGGGCCAGGGAAATCTGCGCGGCGGTCAGGGCAGGGAGTGGGTCGAGCAAATCAATTATAGTTTTCGTTTCGGGGACGGAAGGTTCGACAATGAGACGAAAAACGACACCCTGCACGGTCTGCTTGCCAAAGGGTACGGTGACCAGATGTCCCGCGCCGATTTTCCCTTCCAGTTCGGGGGGCAGGGCATAGTCGAACACGCCCGAGACGGACGGGACAGTGACGGCAATTTGGGCGTACATTACTTTGTCTTCAACACCACCGCCGCGCCGTAGCCGACTACCGACGAGTAATCGCCGGTCACATCACCGGAGGTGGCGTGGCGCAGCACTTTGACCGTGTCGCCGCCCAGGGCTTTGGCGGCCCACAGGACGGCAGTCAGCGCGCCGAGACCGCAGGCAAAACCTTGCTCCTCCTTTTCGGCGCAGAAAACATCCTCTGGAGAAAAGGACTCGATCCGGCGCAGCATTTCCGTGTCGAAGACCACGGCTTCCTTCTGAGTGTAGAAGTGGGAGAGGTCCGTGCTGGCGACAACCAGCGCGTTTTTCCCACGCAGGGTCTCTGCCAGGGCCGCACCGAGTTTCTGGGAGACTTTAGCTGACTGGGAGCGCACCATCACCGGAAGGAGCTTGAATGCCCCGGTTAGGGCACGTTGCAGGAAGGGCAATTCGATTTCCAGCGAATGTTCCTGGTCGTAGGCCACCGGCGTCAGGCCTTCACCCAGCACCGGTCGCAGGCGGGCATCCAGGTCGGCAATAACATCCTTATCCACTGGGACCTCGCCGAGCGGGGTGGCATAAGCTTCGTGGGCGGTGGTCAGGAGCGGCTCGTAGTAAGGCTGGTGCATTGGTGAAAGAACGGCTACAAGATCGAAGGTCCGGCCGCGCACCGATGCAAAGGCGTACCCGGCCACCGGGCCGGAGTACTTGTGTCCTGCGTGCGGGGCGATGACGGCAATCACCTCGCCGGGCAGTTCGGGTAATTCGGCCTGGTCCAGGTAGCGATCCACGGCCTGGGTGAGCGCCTTGGGATCGCCTTCATACCACATCCCGGCGATCGGTGAAGGACGCACAAGAGAGACGGTGGTCATATTCACCTCCAATTCGTATTGTAGCACTGCGAGCGTCTACAGACGCTTGCGGAAAGTGCGCTGGCTCTTGATGTTGTCGTACCCACGTGCCTGGTAGAACCGGTGGGCCTCCGTGCGGATCACGTTGGAACGCAGCCAGAGCTCGCGGCAACCGTTTCGGCGGGCCCATTCTTCGGCAGCAGCCAGCAGGGCCTTCCCGACGCCCGAGCCGCGGTGCGCCTCCGCCACGACCAATCCACCCAACTCGGCATGGAAATCCATCTCCGGCAGGGGGTAGGCGTGCACATGAGCCCAGCCCGAGATTTGTCCGCCTGTTTCTGCAACGTAAAGGGCGTGGAAGGAAAAGCCGGCCATCTGCTCCAGTCGGCGTGCCACCTGCTCGACCGTGCTGAGATAGCCGAGCTGACCGCAAAGTTCTGCGATGGCGGCCGCATCTTCAAGCCGGGAAGGGCGAACTAGAAAATCAGCAGGATCAGAGTCCATAGGATGCCGATGCTGATCACACCGATGGCAAATAAAGAGAAGAGCAACCGCAGACTGGGTTGGGCCATTTGTGCTATGCCAAGCAGGAAGAAGGCTACTGCCAGCACAGTCAGGACAGCCACATATGAGTCGGATTTATTATTCCAGCGGTGGTAGGCATCCGAAGCATTATTCTGCTTCTGGACCAGTTCCTGGCTGTATGTTTGCAGGTCGGACAAGTAGCCGGTAATATTCGGCGCCATCTGATCGGAGGCAGGTGCGTAGGCTGGATCGGTCATTAAGAAGGAAAGACTTTTCACCCGGTCCGCCCGTGCCTGGAAGATCTGCGACTCGAGTGTCAGCGTCTCGAACCCCTGCTGGTCATTGGCAGTCTGCCGTTGCATGGCACTATACTCGGCTACCAGCGCTTCCTGAGAATTGGTGAGCAACATGGCGTAGGTATTCAGATCATAATCAGACTGGGCACCGGCTTGGATAAGGCTGCCAGTAAACTGGACGGCGTCATATTGCGAGTCCCGGTTGGCTTGATTGGCGCGGATGTTGGCATCCACCTGCAGAGCTGAAATAGCTGCAACCAAAACCGTATTTAAGAGGATCAGCACCAGCACAAGAGTTTTACCTCGTTCGGGGTTGGAGATGTCGGATTTGTTCACAACACACCTCCCCGTAGAATGAAGAATACAAACTCGACTCCCAGGCTCCACACAAGGCCGATCCCATAGACGATGACCCCAAGAACCAGGATCAGGATCCTTGAGCGTAAGTGAGACAGTTGGGACAACCCAAGCCAGAACAGGCTGATCGCGATCAGGATCGTACCCACCACAAGCCAGCGTTGTTCTGAGAAGTAGGTATCCGCCAGAGAAAAGGAAGCCAGTGGGTCGAGGCTGCTCAGGTTGGAGGATTGCGCTTCCAGTTCATCAAACCTCTTCTGAACATTCAACCAGCCTTGCGGGGTGAGATAGGATGGATCCGTGCCGAGCGGCGTCGCCAGCGATTCCATTCCGGGAAGCAGGTAGGTGCGCAATTGGGCGGCTTGCTCCTGGCTGGCCGGGTCAGTGCTGTTTTCCTGGACGATCAGGCTGTCGAGGTTCACCAGGTAATCGCGGGCGTATCCGGCATCCGCATAGGCCTGGCGCCAGTCTTCATTGGCGGCTGCCTGGCGTTTGACTGCATTCAACAACCCCTGATAAATGAGATCGCCTGCCTTCGAACCCAGGCTGGCAGTTCGCCAGGTGGCCAGGGCAGTGGTCAAAGAGACCAATGCGATCAGGATGGCAATCCATACTTCCAGCCGATTGTTCTTTTCCTTTGGTTTTTCCATGGATAAGTGCTCCTTTCTTTGGCCATGTACTGCTTCTTGCATAAATGCGTGAACCTTGAACGATCAAAATACAGGGATTTACAGCAATTTTACTGCTTCTTGCATAAATATCTAAACTCGCTATTATCGAATTGCGAGCAATTCCGGGAATTTCGGTTCAAATATTTACGCAGTACCTTGTGGTTCACATCTTAGTGCAGTACATGTAATTATCACAGGTTGTGGTGGAGAATACAAGGGGAAAAAACCGCCGGGTGGATTTGAACCGGCGGTTTGTGTTTTACGTGTTATGTTTTCCGCCCACTTTCCGGCGGAACGCCTGGACGCTTGCCCGGCGTATCAACAATGCGGCTGCGATAAGCACCGCCGCCAGCCCAAGCCAGATGTACGGCCAGATATTAACCGGTTCCGGCGTGGATTTTGTAGCAGGAGTAGCAGCGGGTGCGACGAGGCGCGTCTCACCCGTAGGGGTTGCTTCGGGAGCCGTCATAACGAAAGTCTCTGCAGTGGGTGTAACCTGCGTGTTTTCCGTTGCAGGGGGCTGGGTGGCAGCCGGGCCGCCGCCGAGGCGCGTCTCACCCGTAGGGGTTGCTTCGGGGGGCGTCATAACGAATGCCTCTGTGGTGGGTATAACTTGCGTGTTATCTGTTACAGGAGGCTGGGTGGCAGCCGGGCCGCCGCCGATCCCGCCGCTTGGAGCAGCAGCCATCAGCGGAGCAGCCGCGCCGAAGGACAGACGCCCAAGCAGGTTCGTCCCCAGGGTGAAGACGAAGAGCAGCATCGCCACGGCGGATGCCCATCCCAGCGCCGGTACGGCGCGCGGGAGCGGAGGCCTAATCCCGGCCATTTTGGGAGTCAGGGTGAAGTTGCGCGGGAGGCGTCGTTTGGGCGTGCGGCGGAGAATGGCGCGGGCCTGGCGCAAGTCTACCAGTGCGGTGGCAAGCGCCGGGTCCAATTGGATGCGGGCTTCCAGGCGCGTCTTTTCGGCCTGAGACAGTTGCCCGTCCAGGGAGGCCGAAAGTTGTTCCACGTCGCGGAAGGAAAGTGTCGTCATAGGCCACGCTCCTCTTCCAGACGGAAGGCGGCGGGCAAAAGTTCCCGGAAGGATTGCAGGCACTCACGCAGACGCAGGCGGGCGCGTGCCAGGCGGGACTTGATCGTGCCGAGCGGTTTCTTAACGACCGCGGCGACTTCGGTGTAGTCGAGGCCCTGGATGTCGGCCAGGACGACTACAGTCCGGAAGGCGGTGGGAAGATTCTCCAGACAGTGCTGGATGGCATGTTCGAGTTCGGCCTGGTCAAGTTGTTCTTCGGGGGAGGCGGTGGGATCGGCCAACCAGCGCGGGGACTCGACTTCGTCGCCGTCTTCGGTCTCGGGTTCGAGCGGCGAGGTGGGACGGCGCCGTTTACGGCGCAGTTCATCGTAGCAGGCGTTGGTGACTGTGCGCAGCAGCCAGGCACGGAAGGAACCGCCGCGGTAGGAGTTGAGGGCGCGGAAGGCGGAAATAAAGGCTTCCTGCGACGCATCGGCAGCCAGGTCTTCGTCTCCCAGAATGCGCAGGGCCGTATTATAGACGATGTCCTGGTAGGCGAGCACGAGGGTGTTGAAGGCGTCGAGGTCGCCGTGCCGGGCATCACGGATGAGAGCGGGTTCGTCCATTAAGATTATTTTACACCACAAAGGGGCATTCGTTCGCAGACCGGTTCTAATTCTTTGGGAATCGCCGATGGGAAAGAGGTATATTTTCCCCAAAAAACAGATTCTGTTGTGCGGAATCCTGTCAGGCCAGGGTGCGTCAAAAGGGATTGAGATACATATCGTCCCGGCAGAGATTGCCGGGACGATATTTTTAATCGCATGAAGGTTTTATTCTTCCGTTTCGCGCAGGGGCGGGAACAACAGCACTTCGCGGATGGAGTGTTTGTTGGTCAACAGCATTACCAGCCGGTCAACGCCCATGCCGAAACCGCCACAGGGCGGCATGCCATAGCGCATGGCGCGCAGGTAATCCTCGTCCATTGGATGCTTTTCTTCTTCGTCGTCAGAGTAGTCGCGGCCCATTTCGATGAAACGCTGTTCCTGGTCGAGCGGGTCGTTGAGTTCGGTAAAAGCGTTACAAAGTTCGAACCCGGCCACGTAACCCTCGAAGCGTTCCACGGTCAACGGATCACCCGGTTTGGATTTCGCTAGCGGGGAGATGTCGCGCGGGTAGTCGTACAGGAAGGTTGGCTGGAAGAGCGTTGGTTCCAGGAATTCGCTCAATAAGAAATCAATCAATTTACCGCGGGTGGCCCGCGGGTCGGGCGTCTTGCCTTTGGCGGCAATCGCTTTGAAGAGTGATTTGGCTGTGGGGTGTTTGGCAATGTCAATGCCGCTGGTCTCCAGGATGCCGTCGCACATCGCCAGCCGCCGCCAGGGGGGCGTGAGGTCCAATTCGTGGCCCTGGTAAGTGATTTTCAGGACTCCATTTACTTTTTCGCAGGCGTACGAAACCATTTGCTCGGTCAGTTCCATCACCTTGAGATAATCGGCGTAGGCCCAGTAAAACTCCAACTGGGTGAACTCCGGGTTGTGTTTGAATGAGACGCCCTCGTTGCGGAAGTCGCGCCCGAGTTCGTAGACGCGCTCCAGGTTGCCGACCAGCAGGCGTTTCAGGTAGAGTTCAAAGGAAATCCGCAGGAATAAATCCTGTTTCAACTGGTTGTGGTGTGTGGTGAACGGTTTGGCCGCTGCGCCGCCGTAGATGGGCTGCAGGATGGGTGTCTCGACTTCCAGGAAGCCATGTTCATCCAGAAACTCGCGCAAGGCATGGATGATACCGGCCCGTTTGCGGAAAGTCTCGCGCACCTCGGGATTGACGGCCAGGTCGGCGTAGCGCTGACGGGCGCGCAACTCCGGGTCCTCCAGCGCAGCGTGCCGGACCGTTTCGCCGCTTTCCGTTACCTCATCCTTTGCCGCTGGTAGGGGACTGACCGCCTTGGCCAGCAGTTTGAAATCGTGAACATGGAGAGTTGCCTCGCCGGTGCGCGTGCGGAACATCACACCGGAAGCCTGGATGAAATCACCAATATCCAGCATCTTATTGAACCAGTCCACGCGCTCCTGGCCGAGTTCGTTCATCCGCAGGAACAACTGGATGCGCCCGTCGCCGTCTTCAATATGGGTGAAGGTCAGTTTGCCCATGGCACGTGCGGCGCGGATGCGTCCGGTCAGCGTAGCCTTGACCTCAACTGGCGGCTGGCCTTCGGGTGCAGCCTTTTCGGCGGTTTCGAAGGCGGCGATGACTTGTGCGGAAGTGTGTGTCCGTTCGGCGCGCGTGGGGTATGGCTCCACGCCTTGCTTGCGGAGTTCCTCAATTTTCTCGAGACGGATTTTTTCAAGCGAGGTATATTCGGTCATGGAGAAACCTTTCTGATTAAATTCTACAACAAAAAGCCCCGCGCACCAGACAGGATGCGCGGGGCCATTAAGGGCTGACCCCAGGCCTAATCCACCTTAACGATTTTTACTTTGAACGTGCCGCCGGGTGCTTCGACGTTGACTTCCTCTCCAGCACGATGATTCAAAATGGCTTTGCCGATGGGTGACTCGTTCGAGATTTTCCCCTCGCGCGGGTTGGCTTCCGCCACGCCGACTATGGTGTATTTCTCCGAGCTGCTCCCATCTTCTTTAATGGTGACGGTTGAACCGACTTGCACCAGATCGCCTTTTTCTTTCTTTGCTTTTTCGTCAATGACGCGAGCCGAGGCCAAGAGCATTTCCAATTCCTGGATTCGGCCCTCGACGAAGGCCTGCTCGTTTTTGGCGGCTTCATATTCGGCATTCTCAATCAGCTCACCACCTTCCATAGCCTCATGGAGACGGTTGGCAACTTCCAGCCGCTTGGTGGTGTGAAGATATTCAAGTTCGTCGGCGAGTTTTTGATAGCCTTTTTTGGTCAAGAATGTCGTCGGCATCTTATTCATCCTAAGAAAATACAAGCATCTCTGTAACAGAGATGCGGCTTGTGTAGGATTCCCTACTCGGCAATATTATACATGATTCCAGTTGAAAATCAAGCGATTTTCGACTACGAGCCAAAGGCTTTCTCAAGAAAGAGGGTTCTTTACAAGGATAGCGTTCTTCCATGACATCGTCGGGCACACCGGCCCAGTGTCCTTCCGGGAGGGCAGGTGTGCCCGACGATGTGTGCCCCGAAGGGATAAGTAACCACCCAACCGTAGAGGAGGTTGCTCACCTGCACTGCACCGAACGCAGTGCGATGCAAGTGTCGGGCTGGAAAAAGCATCCATCCCTCGCAACAACACGGAAAACGGGTTTTATCAACCATTCTTGAGAATTCCATAACTACGAGCCGCTCCACAACAGGACCCCGTGCTGGCCCTCCCAGTAGACGCGGATTGCCTCCTGCATCTTTTCTCCGGTCTCGAATAGCATCTGGATTTGTGTAGCATAAGCGGCAATGCCACTTTGCCAGCCCCCCAGTCCCTTTTCGGAGATTGGATAAAGTGTTTCCTTCAGCCCTTTGGTCGCGGAGGCCAGCATTTCCGGGTTGTTGATAATATATGGAATGTCAGCATAGTACCATATCGGGCAATCCAGGTGTTCAGCGGCGAGACGCGTCAGGACATGATCCAGGTGGCCGCCAATTGCCAGCGGGCTGACAACCTTATCGTCGGGTTGCAGTTCGGAAGTCAGGGCGGCGGCGATATCCGCATCCAAATTCGTTTCGAATGTATGGATAGGCACAAATACATCTTCGGGGTAAAGTAGCTCCCCGGTGGGGGAACGCCGGTAGATGCAATCGGGGATACTGAAGTTCACTGTCTCTGCTCCCACCAGTGCGGCAGCCTCCTGATTTTCGATGCGGCGCGCAGTTACTACATCTTCAGCAGCTTCGATCCCCCATTGCTGGTGACACACCATTGCCAGCAGAGAAAGCGGACCGGGCGGCGCGTCTCCGGCACAGACCGTCCAGATTTCAACGGGTATTCCTTTTTTAGTTTGTTCCCAGATCAGGCTGCCGCAGGATAGTACGGCATCGTCAAAGTGGGGGGAAACGTAAATCCAGCGCATGATTTTGGCGGACGGCGCCCGCCCCTACTCCTCTTCGATGATTTCTTTCGCCAATTTTTGGAGAGCGTCTGTCTGGTTGTCTTCGGCGTGACTGGCGCGCCAGTAATGGTCGAGCAGTTCCAGCGGGCTAAGACTGCTCACCGTCTGGTTGGCAGGCAGGCGTATGCGGGCTTCGATTTGGGGGTGTTTGATGAGATGAAACTCAAACGCGGCTTCGGCATGACGACGCAGGGCCGGCTCGTCAATCAAAGTGTCCCACTCGCGGGTGTAGTCTACCGTCAGGCGGACGATGGCCCCGTCCAAGACTTCCGCGGCCGGTAAGGCGGACTTGAGTGTCTCGGTCACGTTTTCGGCTGACTCGAGTGTGATGCGCCGGTCAATGAACGGACGGATATTCTCCAGCTTGTGCCACCGGACTCCGGTCTTGCCACGCGTTATATCGGCAATGACGAAAAACTTGTCGTCGCCCGCCTCGCCGAAGTCAACGCGCTCGATGGAGCCGGGATAAATGACCGGGGGATGGGCGTTCTCATTGAGGTCCTGTGGTTTGTGGATATGGCCGAGAGCCACGTAATCCAGCCGTGGGTCACGCACGAGCGAGCCGGGTAGAACCAGGTCCGCGCCCAGCATGACGGTCCGCTCCGAGCCGAATTTTGCCCCCTGGACGGAGGCGTGGGCGGTTAAAATGACGGGGATGGCCGGATCCGCTTTTTCCAGCCACATGTTGATGAGTTCGGTGAGCCGTTCCTCGATGTTCGTGAAAACATCCTCCGGGCCGGCATCCGTGGCGGCCATCAAGCCGGAGCGCGAGACCCACGGGATGGCAATCACCTGGACGGGCAGGCCGAGTTCGTCTGCGGAAAGGAATTGGGGTTTGGCCAGCACCGTAACGTGGGGAATGTCGAGCGTCTCGAATTCCTGGATGGCGTTGGCGCGGCCCAGGGCGGGGGAAAGGTCGTGGTTGCCGACCAGCAGCAGGGTCCGGATGCCCGCCTTCGAGAGACGGATGATGCGTTTACCCCATTCGCGCTGGAA
>JADGQD010000165.1 GCA_017882065.1 Anaerolineales bacterium
AGTCCATCTGGGTTGGGCCGCGCAGAAACTTGGTTTCCGGGCAATCACACCGGTCTTTGATGGCGCTACGGAAGAGGAAATCGAAGCCGAACTGGCGCGCGCCTGGATGGTGGATTATGCCTGGCAAGAAACTGCCGATACTGCCTGGAACTGGCTCAAAGAGCAGGAATACAGCCCAGAGATGATCGAGGATGACGACGAAGTCCGCCGTTTGTATCTGGAGCAGTGGCTGGGTGAGCGCGGTTACGATGTGTATCGGTTGAACGAAGTGGACTATGCCCGCCACGCGGCAGTGACCGAATGGCTGCGGGACCACAATTTTGAACCGGCAACGATCTTCACTGATGAAATCCCGGTGCCCTCCCAGCGCGAAACTTATAACCAGAATGCTGTCCGCGCTTGCCTTAAGCTTTGGCTGCATACCTTTGGTCACGACGATGTTTCTGACGCGAAGCTGCAAGCCACCATCCAGGCAGTTACACTGAAATGGGGAGTCCCGGCTCCGACCCTGGGTAAGCAGGTTCTGCATGATGGCAAAACGGGCGAGCCCTACGACCAGCCTGTGACAGTTGGTGTGATGAGTATGCTCAAATTGCACCACCTGGTCGAGGACAAGGTCCACGCCCGTTCTACCGGACCGTACAGTCTGGTTACCCAACAACCCCTGGGCGGTAAAGCCCAGTTTGGCGGCCAACGCTTCGGCGAAATGGAAGTGTGGGCACTCGAGGCCTACGGCGCGGCTTATACCTTGCAGGAAATGCTGACCGTCAAATCCGACGATGTTCAGGGCCGCGTCAACACTTATGAGGCTATTGTCAAGGGCGAACAAATTGAAGAGCCAAGCATCCCGGCTTCCTTCCGCGTGCTGGTCAAAGAGTTACAGTCCCTTGGCTTGGCTGTAGAGGCTGTCACCGATACGGGCGAGGTAATCAAGTTTGGCAAAGATGAAGAAAAAATCCATCCGCCCAAGTACACGACCGGCCTGATAGACATCGGTGAAGAACTGGTGAAAGGCATCAAACGCGAAAAAGCTTAGAAATTTCCTTGACGGTCATCCACTCGTCATGATAGAATTGCCCTTCGTTGCCTACAGAGGCGGCTGCTTCGCACTGCCCACTGCGTAGTTCGTAAGAGAGAGGCCATCTGGCAAGTTTGTGATGGCCTCACTTATTGACAAAACCTAGTTCTCAGCAAGGAAATTTATTTCGGAGGCGAACGTGCCCACAATTAACCAATTGATCCGCAAAGGACGTCAGTCAAAGAAAGTCAAAAGCAAGGCTCCGGCATTGTTGTATACGCTCAATACGAAGAAACAGCGCCGTGTACGCCAGCCCAAAGGTGCGCCGCAAAAACGCGGCGTCTGCACTGTCGTCCGCACCACGACCCCTAAGAAACCGAATTCGGCGCTGCGGAAGATAGCCCGCGTGCGCTTGACCAACGGTCTCGAAATCACCGCTTATATTCCGGGTGAGGGTCACCAGCTGCAGGAACACTCTGTCGTGCTGGTGCGCGGTGGCCGTGTGAAGGACTTGCCGGGTGTGCGTTATCATATCGTGCGCGGTTCGCTCGATACGACTGGTGTCAATAACCGGAAACAGAGCCGTTCCAAGTACGGTGCCAAGCGCCCGAAAGATACTGCCGCTTAGTTAATTCGTTTGATGGAGTAATCACATGCGTCGTGCAAAGCCAGAAAAGCGTGAGATCCTTCCCGATATCCGCTATAACAGTGTTGCCATCCAAACCATGATTCATCACATGCTTCACCGTGGTAAGAAAAGCACGGCGACTAGTGTGATGTATGATACTTTGGATATCATCCGCGAGCGCAGCGGTGGCAAAGACCCGGTAGAGGTCTTTGAAACTGCCATGAGAAATGTCGCGCCCGCCATGGAGGTCCGGCCCCGCCGCGTGGGTGGTGCCACGTATCAAGTCCCGATGGAAGTCCCACAGGCCCGCCGTTCAACCCTGGCAATTCGCTGGGTGCTCGATTCATCTAAGGCGCGCTCCGGTAAATCGTTCGCAGAAAAACTGGCGGACGAACTTATGGATGCTTTCAAGAACGAAGGCGCTGCTATCCGCAAGCGCGAAGAAACCCATAAGATGGCGGATGCCAACCGTGCCTTCTCTCATTACCGCATGTAATTGGCGGTCCTGAAACTTATCAATTAGGATAGAGAAGCATGGCACGTGCGTTCCCGCTTGATCGGTATCGAAACATCGGCATCATTGCCCACATTGATGCCGGTAAAACGACTACCACCGAGCGAATCCTGTTCTATACGGGCAAGACCCATCGTCTGGGTTCTGTTGATGACGGTACCACTGTCACCGACTGGATGGAGCAGGAGCGGGAGCGGGGCATCACCATTGTCTCTGCGGCTGTGACAGCGGAGTGGAAGGGCTATCAGATCAATATTATTGACACGCCTGGCCATATCGATTTCACGGCAGAAGTGCAGCGCTCGCTGCGTGTTTTGGATGGCGGTGTTGTGGTTTTCGACGCAGTTCAGGGTGTTGAACCGCAGAGTGAGACAGTCTGGCGTCAGGCCGACCGCTATGGCGTGCCGCGTATTTGTTTTGCGAACAAGCTGGATCGCACCGGGGCCTCTTACGAGCGCACATTAGATAGTATCAAGATGCGCCTGGGAGCCAACCCGATTGCAATGCAGATGCCGATTGGAATGGAATCGTCCTTCCAGGGTGTCGTTGACCTGATGACGATGAAAGCCGTCTTCTGGGATGATGAACTGGGCAGAGAGCCGCGTGAGGCTGAGATTCCTGCCGATTTGAAGACGGAAGCCGAAGAGCGCCGCCATACGATGGTGGAGCGGATTGCCGAGCTGGATGATGTTCTGACAGTCAAATATCTGGAAGGCAAGGAAATCGGCGTTGAAGAATTAAAAACAGCCCTCCGGCAGGCTGTATTGGAAAGTAAAGCTGCGCCGGTTTTCTGTGGTAGTTCGCTGCGAAATAAGGGCGTTCAGTTGGTGTTGGATGCAGTCATTGACTATCTGCCATCTCCTCTGGATGTTCCCCCGGTACACGGCACGGATCCTCGGACGAACGAGGTTGTCGAATTGCCGCCTCAAGATGATGCAATATTGAGCGCGCTGGTCTTTAAAATCGTTACCGACCCTTATGTGGGACGTCTGGCCTATTTCCGGGTCTATTCCGGGACTTTGAACCAGGGTCAAATGGTCACCAATTCCACCAAAGGGAAGCGCGAGCGGATCGGACGCCTGTTGCGCATGTACGCTGACCATCGTGAAGATGTCACCGAAGTACATGCGGGAGATATTGTCGCCGCACTGGGCTTCAAGGACACGTTCACCGGCGACACGCTGTGTGACAACAGAATGGTCATGCTCGAGAACATCACCTTCCCGGAGCCAGTTGTCTCGGTGGCGATCGAACCCAAGACGACTGCCGACCAGGCCAGAATGGGCGAGGCTTTGCGCAAACTCTCCGAAGAAGACCCGACTTTCCGCGTCCATACGGATGAGAACACCGGCCAGACGATCATTTCCGGTATGGGCGAATTGCATCTGGATGTGATTGTAGATCGTATGATGCGTGAGTTCCGGGTGCAGGCCAATGTTGGCAAGCCGCGCGTGGCGTATCGCGAATCGATTACGCGGCCTGTGCCCGAGGTCAACTACAAATACGTCAAGCAGACGGGTGGCCATGGCCAGTATGGACACGTGGTTATCTCACTGGAACCGGGCGAGCGCGGCAGCGGTGTTGTCTTTGAGAATAAAGTCGTCGGTGGCGTTATCCCCCGCGAGTTTATTCCGGCAGTAGAAAAAGGCATCAAGGAAGTTGCCGAAAGTGGTGTGCTGGCTGGATATCCGGTTGTTGATATAAAGGTAACGCTGTTCGACGGTTCGTTCCATGAAGTGGATTCGAACGAAATGGCTTTCAAGATGGCAGCTACCTTTGCCTTTAAAGAAGGCGTCCGAAAAGGCGGACCAGTCCTGCTGGAGCCGATCATGAAAGTGGAAGCGGTCGCTCCGGAAGAATTCCTGGGCGATATTATCGGCGGACTAAATGCCCGCCGGGCAACCATCCGGGGCATGGAAATGCGTCTGGGCAATGCCCAGGCTATCAATGCGACTGTACCTCTGGGCGAGATGTTCGGGTATGCGACCGAATTGCGCTCGGCGACCCAGGGTCGGGGCGTGTTTTCGATGGAATTCGACCATTATGCGCCTGTGCCAGAGTCTGTGGCGCGTGAAATCCTAAATACATAATTCTTTTGTACACCCTAGAAGGAGAGAGAATTCATGGCGAAGCAGAAGTATCAGCGGAACAAACCGCACATGAACGTAGGGACCATGGGACATATTGACCATGGGAAGACGACATTGACGGCGGCGATCACG
>JADGQD010000166.1 GCA_017882065.1 Anaerolineales bacterium
GATTTTGCCAAAAACCTGGACGGTGTTTACCTGCTCTGGTACGCCCCGCTCAGTGGCTCCAATGTGGATCAAATAAAGGCCGCGGCCGGGCAGTTGCTGGATACGGACATCCAACCCTTCCAGGATGCGTGGCAAAAACCGGTCATTCTTGCGGTGGCTTACCCTTCTGTTGACAACGCAGCCAGCGCTTCAATGCCTGTAAGTGAATTGTTCCAGCCGGGCGGCATGCAAGCGCCGGTCAATTTGCAGGCCCAGGCGGATGTGTACCAAGCGTTGTTGATAGCTGTCAACGAGCGCCCCTGGGTGGGCGGCTTCGTCAGCCGGGGCTATTACCCGCCGGTTGTGTTGCAGGACGCCTCGGCTTCTGTCCACGGAAAGCCGGCGGCGGACGTGTTGTGGTACTGGTATCCGCGCTTTTTGGGAATTACGCACTAACATGTGCCGGTATCCTCGTGTAAAACCAAAGGTCTCCTTTTTCAGGAGACCCTTTTGTTTTCTTACCCACCACTCTTTACTTCTTGCTTCTTGATCTCTTTCCTGGCTTTCAATCCTTCCACCACCGCCGGGACGAACGAGATGAGCACGATGGCGATGATGACCAGTTCAAAGTTATCCTGGACGAAGGGGATATTGCCGAAGAAGTAGCCGAGCAGGGTAAAGGTTGCCACCCAGGTGACGCCACCAACAAGGTTCCAGGTGATGAAGTGGCCATACGACATTTCACTCACTCCGGCTACAAAGGGCGCAAAGGTGCGGATAATCGGCACGAAGCGCGCCAAGAAGATCGTCTTGCCGCCATGCTTTTCGAAGAAGGCATGGGTACGATCCATATATTCCTTTTTGATCCACTTGACCTCACCGGTATAAGCTTTGGCACCAATGGCGTGGCCGATCCAGTAATTGGCCGTATCCCCGCTGACGGCAGCAATGGACAGAAGAATGAATATCAGCCAGGGGTTGAGCACGCCGCGGGCTGCAAAGGTGGCCGCGGCGAAGATGAGCGAATCGCCGGGCAGGAAGGGAGTCACGACGAAGCCGGTCTCCATGAAAATGACAACGAACAGCAGGCCGTAGGTCCAGGCTCCGTAGCGGGTGATGATACCGTTCAGGTAGGTGTCAACGTGCAGGATGAAGTCAACTAATTTAAGAATCCAATCCATTGGTTTCCCTCGGGTTTGAAGTTGCGAGCGGGGCGATTATATCAGATTGCACCGGGGCAGGGACGGGCGCAGCCGGCCGGCGCAGGCGGCGGTTGATCAGCGGCAATGCGGTGAGTAACAAGATAAGTTCCAGGAATAACATCCCTAATCCTCCCAATGCGAAAAAACCGCTGAGAAAATCAATCTTCATGTTCTGGACCATCACCCGCAGCGAGCCATAGACGGCCATGATAGCCGAGCCGTTCCATAGACCGTGGATGCTGACTGAGAGCAGGTACGTCAAGGCCAGCCGCCCGTAGCTTTTTTCCAGTTGGGCGGAAGCAATGGCCCAGCCCATTAACCCGCTGCTGGTGATGTGCATCAAGGAGGCTGCGGCGCGTCCTACCAGGCCAAAGCCCCACATTTGCGTGGTGCCGCTGGCGGCCATGAGTCCCTCCAGCATGGCGAATCCGGCGCCGCACAACACACCCAGTACGAATCCCTCGGCAGGGGAACCCAGGCGTTTGCCTAGGAACCAGATAACGGCCGGTTTGACGGCTTCCTCGATCAGGGGGGCAAGCACTGCAGCAAAGACCAAGATGGATAGGATGACCAGTGGATTGGTGAGGTAGGGAGCCAAAACGGTCAGTAAGGTTTGCATATCCCCGGCGTTGGCGTTTGCCACCTGGGTCTTGATCTGGTCTATGACGGTGCGCAATTCCGGGTTAGCCACTGCGAGAACCCCAATAACCACTACCGCTATGCCGATCACCAGATATTCCAGCAGCAATGCTGCAACCGTGCCCCCGACCATGCCAAAACCGTAGACGGACCACAAGCGTCGGCGAGACCCGACGGGCAGACCGCCTGCACCGATCCAGGCCAGGCTGAGGATGGGGAGGCTGATGCCGAGCAGGAACAACGGTGCGGCCACGGCCCAACCATAAGCGAACAGGCTGGCAAGCAACGCACCGATAATCACAACCAACACCCAGACTGCAACCAGCACCGCCACCTGCCAGAACTTGACCGGCCGGATGGAGACCGGGAGAATTTCCTGTCCTTTCAGCCGTTTGATGGTGTAGACCAGCACCGGCACGAGCAATCCCGCACAGAAGAGCATAGCGAGCGCTCCGAGCAGGCTGGCAGCCAGACTCGAGCCGTACCCAGGGTCGAAGGTTAGAATACCGGTGACAGCCAGGGTTGCGCTGCGGATCAGGAGTCCCAGGATGCCGATGCTGCTGAAGATGAGCAGCAGGATGTCGCGGCGACGGTTAAAGTTGGGATTTGGTTGCACGGAGTCTCCTATCGTTCTTCAATGGTGACACTGATCAATTCATCACCCGGCGGAAGATAAATGCCCGGCTGCGGGTCGCGGGCGGTCAGCGCAGATAAAATGTCCAGGCCGCTCAACACCTGCCCGACGATGGTGTACTGCTCGTTCCATTGCGCATTAGAACCAAGGGTAATGAAGAAACGGCTGCCGTTCGTGTCCGGTCCGTCGTTATCCATGGCCAGCATGCCGGGTTGGTCGAAGCTCAGGCCGGTGGCAAATTCGGTTTTGAACAAGTACCCTGGGTTGCCCAATCCGGTCTCGCTGGGGTCGCCGGTCATCACCCGATTTTCGGGGAGCACCCGGTAAAAGGTGATGCCGTCGTACCAGCCGCTGCGCGCCAGAAAGACAAAGTTATTTACTGCCTGTGGGGTTTTCTCCGGGTAGAGCTGGAGTACCACGTCGCCTTTGGCCGTGTGCAGGGTGACGATGTACTGTTTGAGCGGGTCAATGCTCTCGGGCGGACAGGCGCTGAATTGGCGCGCCGTCAGCGCGTCCATGCGCACCACCGTATCCAGACTGGCGAAATCGGCGAGAGCTGTGTAGCGCGAAGCGCTGTTGACGAACAACAGCGGCGGTGCAAACGGTCGGTCTCCGGCGGTGGACTGTATGGCCTGCTGGAGATGGTCAGCCACCAGCGGCCCCTCGAAATCGGACTGGAACCGGGCCGCGTCCATAGCCAGACCGGCGGCCTGAGCCATCGCCCAGGCTTCGAAATCCGCCGGGGGCAACGTAGACCATTCTGCCTGTTTCTCGAAGAGCAGGTCGTGCATCTCCCAGAATTTACCCTGCAAGTCTGCCGCTTCCACCGCCTGGATGGCCAGCTTATCTTTGTCGAAGTTCGCCTGCGGGGCGTGCAGGTAGATGAGGCGCACGTCGTTCGGATGGGTCAGCCGGATTTGCCTCAGGCTGGCGGCCAGGAAGGCGCATGGCAGGCACTGGTAATCACTGAAAACGATGATGGTTACAGGCGCATCCGCTGGTCCGCTGACGTGGCCGCGGCTCTCGAACGCGGCTCCCAGGGCCGCTTCCGGCGTGACCGGGAAGTGGAGCAATGTGCAGGGCATCGAAGCAGGCGTGGCAGTCGGTCCCGGGGTGGGGGTTGCCAGGGAAACGGGATTGGCGGTGGCAGGCGCGGGAGAGCAGGAGACAAGGATAAAGACAGAAGCCAGAAGGGAAATGAGGCGTTTACGCATTTGTGTCCACTTTCATGGAGATACGGCGGCCTGAAGTTGCTGGAAGGAGTCCATTTGGGCGATGGTTTTCAAGAAGTCGGTCAGAGTGGCACTCTGCCCTCGCAGGGTGCGCACTGCCGGGCCGACCGGATCTTCGCCAGCCGGACCGCCGGGAGTATCGGCATAGGCTCCGTAGAAGGCGAAGTAGGCCTGGTTGAGTTTACGGATGGCGTAGCCGTTCTGCCAGAAGAACTGGCGGCGCTGTTCCATGTAAGTCTCGGCCTCGGTGATCTCGCCCTGGGCAAGCAACTCGTCCACGTGGACGCGGGTGATGTGCATTTCGGTGTTGAAGTTGAAATCAGCACGGGCAGGCCTGAGCGGCAGGCTGACGGCTTGAATGGCATACCCGGCGGCCAATTCGGGGTAGTAGCGCTTGAGCACGAGCATGGAAATCTCGTGCCCGGCGATGGAGGCAGTGGTCTCGTTCATCGTGCGCAGTTCGGGGGAGGTCTCGTAGTTCAGGCCGAGCGGCCGCAGGGTGAGCCAATTATGGGTCCATTCATGGGCGATGGTGTCGGAGAGCCAATCGAGGGCGGTAGTGCGCATGACCATGGTAGGGTACGAGCCGAGGCCGCCCACCGGTACCACCAGCGAGGAAACGTTCAGGCCGGAATCCACCCGGTTTTCGAGGGTAATCTGCAGGTCCACGCTCAAATCGGGCA
>JADGQD010000167.1 GCA_017882065.1 Anaerolineales bacterium
TCCTCGCTGGCGGCCAGCAGTCCGCGCCCCACTCCGCCGCGGCGGACAGTGGGGTCTACGGCAATCCAGTACAGGTCATAGGTCCCGGAAGTGAGTGACCGAGGACCGTAGCAGGCGTAACCGAGGACGCGTTCAGCCTCTTTTTCTACCAGGAAGTAATAGCCGCTGCGTTCCGAACCCTGGGTCAAGTATTCCTCCCAGAGTTCGTCCACACACTCCATTTCTTCCTGGTTGAAGACGGTGGTATTGGCTGTTATGGCGTGAATTTGTGCGCCGTCTTTATCACCTGGAACCGAAATCATTTATATCCATCCTTCTCGTTTCAGTGCAAAAGTTAGAATGCGTTCAATCATCTGTGGATAGGTAATCCCGGTGGCGCGTGCGGAGTTCCAGAACCCGGCTTCGGGTGAAAGGTCAGGCAGTTCGTTGACGTCGATCACGTACGGGATCCCATTTTTATAGCGGATGTCCACCCGTCCCAGGTCGCGCAAGCCCATGGCGCGGAACGAACCTTCGGCAGCCTTTTTGACGGCCTGTGCCTCTTTGCGGTTGAGCGCTGCCGGGACGCGGGCGGGAATATTCAGGTAGTAAGGTGAGTCTGTCTTCCATTTGGACTCGAAGGTAAGCAGCCGCTCAAGGGGATTTGCAATCCAGGAAAAATCCTCTTCTGCAATTGGCAGGATTTCAATCACTTCATTTCCCCACATTGCAACCGCCAATTCACGTCCACAGATGAATTCTTCGACAATTGCAGGTTGTTCGTACTTTTCAACGATATGAGCGATTTTATGGAATAAACATTCCATGTTGCTGACGACGGAGTCCAGGTCAATCCCCATGCTGGCGTCTTCGACCGATGGCTTGATGATGACCGGGAAATCCAGATGGAATTCCCCTTCGGCGCGCTCAAAGACCTGATAGCGGGGAGTGGGAACTCCGAATTGAATCAGGCGCTCCTTGGAGTGCGGCTTGTCAATACACATTTCGATGGAATCAGCAAGCGCTCCGGTGTGTTTGAACCCCATCCGTTCGATGAGACGAATGACATCCACGGCGCCCAGGTTATTGCCGTTAAAGCCGTCACAGTTATTGAAGATAAAAGTATCTTTCGGGGGGAACGAACAAAGAATATCCTCGAAATCCTCGAGTTTGCCCCTGACCGCTAATTTTGTGACCGGGTACCCCAGACTGGTCAATGCTTCATATAAATGCTGCGTAGCTGTTACCGTATCTTGAACTGCCAGTAAATCTTGCGGATCGCCTCTGGTAATTTGAGCGTCTTCATTGAAGAGAAGTGCAACTTGAAAACTCTTACCGTTCATCGAAACCTCGGATGAAAAACTCCCTTTCTAAGGGAGAATGGTACGCAAACGTTTCAAGCGCGTTTGCGCTTTGATGGATTGCATTCGGAAGAACAGCACAAGTGAGTCCATGATAGAAGTAATCATACTCCGATTTTGAATCTTAAAAAATATCAATTTGCTCTGCTTCATTAATAACCCCACGCGTCCCAAATTCGTTATGGTTTCCATCATTTTGAATTGCCAGTCTTTCAGAAAATTGTATGATTTTGATTGGGAATTCGAGCAAGATTGTCATAGAAGGTTTGTATCATAAGCCAATTGACTCGCCCAATTTTCTATTGTAAACTTTCCCTAACATCATCCTTTTGAAACGAGGCCATCGATATGCAAAAGAAGCGTAATTCATACCCCGTGTTTGTTGTGATCGTGTTTTTTTTCTTCACGCTCCTGCACCAGACGGATAAACTATTAATCGGTTCCCTGCAACTCCCCGTCAGCAAAACATTTAATCTTAACGATCTCCAGTGGGGATTGGTCAATACCGGCGCCCTGATCGTCGGGACGCTGTTCTACCCGATCTGGGGGTATCTATATGACCGTTACGCACGTGCCAAGCTGCTGGCATTAGCCTCATTAATCTGGGGCGCAACCACCTGGTTGAGTTCGATTGTCCGAACTTACCCCGCCTTTCTTGCGACGCGTTCCTCCACCGGGATCGACGACTCGGCCTACCCTGGCATGTACAGCCTGGTCGCCGACTATTTTGGTCCAAAAATACGCGGCAAGGTCTATGGCCTGCTGCAACTGGCTCAACCGCTCGGTTATCTGCTGGGCATGATCCTGGCGCTGATGGTCGCCCCTCTACTGGAGGGAAAATTATTTCACCTGGAAGGCTGGCGTTCGATTTTCCTGATAACTGGTTCGCTTGGGATCGTCATGGCAGTCGTCATCTACTTCGGCATCAAAGATGTGCCGAGGGGCCAGTCCGAACCGGAATTTGACGGCATGGACGAGATCGGCCAAGTGCGTTTCAGTTGGGCTGCCCTGAAGGATGTTTTGAAAAAGAAGACCATGTGGTTCATTTTCCTGCAAGGCTTCGCCGGTGTGTTTCCGTGGAACGTAATCACGTTCTTCTTCTTCGGTTATCTCATGTTGGAACGTGGCTACGACAACACATCCGTCCTGCTGACGATGGGTCCGGTCATTATTATCCTGGCGGCTGGCTATTTTGTCGGTGGGGCACTGGGTGACTGGTTATTCAAACGCACCCTCAAGGGGCGTATCCTGATCTCCAGTGTGGGTGTCATCCTCGGTGCGCTCTTCCTTTTCCTTGCCCTGAGGACCCCGGTCGCAGACAAAACCACCTTCTTCATCTTGATGAGCCTGACAGCCATCTTCATGCCATTCTCCTCGCCCAACGTGACCTCAACCATCTTCGACATCACCCTGCCGGAGGTCCGCAGCTCGGCGCAAGCGGTTGAGTATTTTGTCGAGAATAGCGGTGCGGCCCTGGCTCCCACGCTGGCAGGCGCCATCGCGCTTGCGGCGCACAGCAAACAGATTGCCATCATGACCGTTTGTATTTCGGCCTGGGTGCTGTGCTTCTTCCTGTACCTGGGAGCGTTGTTCTTCGTGGATAAAGATATCAAATCCCTGCGTGCCCAGTTAGCGACGCGGGCAGCACAGAAAAAAGCCGAGAAACCGGCGTAGTCCGCAGTAGGGGTACGAGATCTCGTGCCCCTACATATTAAAATATGAATAGTCTCCAAATCGACCTCGCCAACCGGAAACAGGTTCGGGATTTTCTCGGCTTGCCATCCCGAATATATCGGGATATTCCCCAATGGGTGCCAGCATTGGAAGGCGAAGAGCGCGCCCGTCTGGATCCGAGGCGGTATCCGTTTTACAAACATTCCGCGGCCGCCTTTTTCCTGAAGTACCGGGACGGCATCCCGGTGGGACGTCTGGCTGTGCTGGACAACCGCCTATACAACGATTACAACCACGAAAAATCGGCTTTCTTCTATCTGTTCGAGTGTGAATCGGATCCTGTGTCTGCATGCGGACTCTTCGAGGCGGCCTTTGACTGGGCGCGGTCGCGCGGGCTGAACAAGATTCTTGGACCGAAAGGGTTTACGGCGCTGGATGGGCTGGGGCTGCTGGTCAAAGGCTTCGAGCGGCGTCCGGCGCTGGGATTGCCGTACAATCCACCTTATTATCCAGGACTCATCGAGGCACTGGGGTTCGAAAAAAATGGAGAAATTGTCTCCGGATACCTGGGTGCGGATATCCAATTCCCGGAGCGCATCCACGAACTAGCGGCCCGCATCCGGGAGCGGCGCGGTCTGCGCATCGCACGCTTCCGTACCCGCCGCGAACTGCGAGCCGTGCTCAGCCATCTGAAAACCCTCTACAACGGCGCGCTGGAAGGGACCAGCGGAGGCACACCCATCACCGACGAAGAAATAAAAACCCTAGCCAACCAGATGCTCTGGTTCGCCGACCCGAACTTGATCAAGATCGTGATGAAAGACGAACGGCCGGTCGGTTTTCTGCTGGCGTACCCGGACATATCAGTGGCGCTGCAAAAGACGAAGGGACGGCTTTTCCCCTTCGGCTGGGTCACCATTCTGCGTGAACTGCGCATGACCGACTGGATCAACATCAACGGGGCCGGGATGATCGAGGAGTACCGCGGCCTGGGCGGGACGGCCATTTTGTACAGCGAGATGTTCAAGAGTGTGGTCGAGAATCCGCGTTACCACCATGCTGAAGTGGTGCAGATCGGTATGGAAAACGAAAAGATGCAGCGCGAGATGGAGAATTTCGGCGTAGACTTTTATAAGATACACCGAATGTACCAAAAGAATTTTTGGTAAGGACACAGCGAAGCTGTGCCCTTACCCGGAAACAGAAAAGGAGGCGTGAATGGTCAAAATCGTAGCCGATACCACATCCGGGCTGCCGCGAGAAATGCTCAAAATCCTCGGCATCCCGCTCATCCCCCAGATTGTTGTCTTCGG
>JADGQD010000168.1 GCA_017882065.1 Anaerolineales bacterium
ACGCCATTTTGGGCCTGGTTGGTCAGGTGTTCCATTTCTGTCTGAAGGCCCATTAAGGCGTCGAGTGCATACTGGTCTGCGCCAGTTTTGATATTCTCGGCATCCATCCGGGCCTGGTCAATGATCTGACCGGCGCGCCGCTGGGCATCCTGGACAAGCACTTCTTTCCCGACCATTTCGTCGGCTTTTTCGCGCGCCAGTTGCAGCGTCCGGTTGGCTTCTTCCTGCGCCTGGGCCATCACCCGGTCTTTTTGCGAAAAGACCTGCTGCGCTTTCTTGACTTCCTCCGGCACGGAGATGCGCATCTGGTCAATGATGTCCAGGAACTTATCCTCATCCACGATGACATTGTGCGTCAACGGGATGGGACGGCTGTTGTTGAAGAGTTCTTCCAGACGATCAATCAGTTGAAGAATATCCATTGGCTCCTCCGCTTGAACGAGGGCGGGACACGCTAATTATACTTTAATACCGAAGGGATTTACCTGCTGGTCGCTCAAATCTTTGACCTTGTTCTTGAGCGCGGCTTCGACGTGCGGCGGGACCATGCTGGAAACATCTCCGCCCAGCGATGCGATCTCGCGCACGGTAGTGGACGAAAGGAAGGTGTGGTCCTCGTCGGTGATGAAGGCCACGCTTTCGATATCCGGGGCCAGGCGGTGGTTGGCGAGCGCCATACGGAATTCGTACTCGAAATCCGAAAAGACACGCAGGCCGCGCACAATGACCTGGGCGTCTATCTGGCGGCAGAACTCCACCGTCATGCCGCTATAACCAACGATGCTGATCTTCGGGTGGCCTTTGAAGGTCTCGTTCACCAGGGAGATGCGTTCTTCGGGCAGGAACAACAAGCTCTTGAGCGGCCGGTCATAGACGGCAATGACCAGTTCGTCAAACAGACGTGCTGCTCGTGTGGCGATGTCAATGTGGCCGTAGTGAACGGGGTCGAACGTTCCGGGGAATATTGCGCGTACCATACTAACTTACATCTCCTTTACCGCCGCTCCAGAAGCGGCCGAGGGCCTCGGCCAGCAGGGTGTTTTCGGGGTCTTTTAGATCCGGGTCACGCGCAAAAAGTGCTTGTGCCTGCGTGCGGGCTTTTTCGATCAATTGGATGTCGCTTAGGCTGGCCATTTTCAGCGACGTGGCGTAACCGGCCTGACGCGTTCCCAGGAACTCACCGGGACCGCGCTGCTGCAGGTCGCGTTCGGCCAGCACAAATCCGTCGTTGGTCTCGGCCATCGCTTTCAGGCGTTCATTCTCGGCTGCATCTTCGTGGTCGGGGATGAGCAGGCAGTAGGACTGGGCTTCGCTGCGTCCCACCCGTCCGCGCAACTGGTGGAGTTGGGCCAGCCCGAAGTGGTTGGCGCCCTCGATCAGCATGACGGTGGCGTTCGGCACGTCCACGCCCACCTCGACCACCGTGGTCGAGACCAGAATGTCGTATTGTTTCTCGCGGAAGGCCAGCATGGCGGCATTTTTTTCGTCAGCTTTCATCCGTCCGTGCAGCAGACCCAGTTTCAGGTCCGGGAAGATTTCCTTCTGCAGGGCTTCATGTTCCTGCGTGGCGGCCAGCAGTTCGCTCTTTTCGCTCTCTTCCACCAGCGGATAGATGATAAAAGCCTGATGCCCGGCCTTGATCTGAGTGCGGACGAGGGCGTAGGCGCGCTCGCGTTCCTGCGGCGTAAGAATGTAGGTGGGGATGGTCTGACGGCCGGGAGGAAGTTCGTCCATGATGGAAAGGTCAAGGTCGCCGTAGAGGGTCAGGGCCAGCGAACGCGGGATGGGCGTGGCGGTCATCACCAGCAGGTGCGGATTGGTGCCCTTGGAACGCAGGGCCGCGCGCTGCTCGACCCCGAAGCGGTGCTGCTCGTCCACCACAACGTACTGCAAGTCGGCGAACGTGACCGGGTCTTCGATCAAGGCATGCGTGCCGATGACAATCTTGACCTCGCCGCTGGCGAGACCGGCCCGGATTTCTTCTTTTTCGCGGTCGGAGGTATCGCCGACCAGCAGGCGGATTTGTTCGGGTTTGAGCAGCCCGTTTTCACCGGCCAGCACGTTCTGGAAAGTGTGGAAGTGCTGATCCGCCAGAATGGAGGTGGGTGCCATGATGGCGGCCTGCGCACCAGACTGGTTCACCATGGCCGCGGCCAAAGCCGCCACGACGGTTTTCCCGGAGCCGACGTCGCCTTGCAGCAGACGGTTCATCGGCTGGCCGGATTTCAGGTCAGTGCGGATATCGGCAACGACCTTCTTCTGGGCATTGGTCAGGGCGAAGGGCAGGGCGGCGAGACACCTCTCCAGCCAGGTCTCCTCCACTTCGAAGATGCGCCCGGGGGCAGACTGCCAGTCACGGCGCTGGCGCAGGACGCCGGTTTGCAGGAAGAAGATTTCGTCGAAGGCCAGGCGCTGGCGGGCGGCTTGCAGTTTGGCGTCCGAGTCGGGGAAATGCGCCTGGAGCAGGGCCGTTCCCAGCTCCGGCAAGTCTGCGGCCTGGCGGACGGTTTCGGGCAGGTGGTCGGTCAGTTTCGGAGCCCAGTAGGTCACTACCTGGTGCATCAACTTCCGCAGCCACTTCTGGGTGACGTTGGCGGTCAGCGAGTAGATCGGCACGATCCGGTTGGTGTGCAGGTTTTCCACTTCCACCGGTTCCCAGTCCGGGCTGTTCATCACCAGGCGGCCGAGATACTGCTCGACCGTGCCGGAGACCGAGATGGCATCGCCCACCTTAAGCCGGTTGGTCAGCCAGGGCTGGTTGAACCAGGTGAGACGCAGACCGGCGGTGCCGTCGTTGATGACGGCTTCGGTGATGGTCATTTTCCCGCCGCGCAGCGGGTGCGAGTTCACCATCGTGACCTCGCCGATGACGGTCACCTGCTGGCTGTAGAACACATCCCGGATGGGCTTGAGCTGGCTGTAGTCTTCGTAGCGGTGGGGGAAGTTGTAGAGCATGTCGCCCAGGGTGTTGAGGCCCAGGCGGGTGAGCATGGATGCATGCCGCGGCCCGACACCCGCCAGGACCGTCAGCGAGGCGTTCAGGGCGATCGGCCGTTTACTGGTGACGCCGCCGGGATGCGCCTCGGCGCGGCCGGGGACAGTCCGCTTGGGGCGGGGAGCCGGGGCTGGTTTTGGTGCAGGCGGCTGTGCGGCTGGGGCCTGTTCCTGCGGTGCGCTCCCGGGCTTTTCGTCCACCACTACCACCACCGGTTGTGTTTCCGGCTCCGGCACCGCTTGTTGGTGTGGCTGCGGTTCGACCGGCGCCGGGACCGGCTGTGACACCGGCTGTGACACCGGCTGTGGACGCGGCTGGGCGGTTTTGACGGAGGCCTGTTTCTTCCCCAGCGCTGCTTCCGGCACCTTTTCCAGGATTTGTTTCCATAGTACTTTCAGAGATTCGAGGCGCTCGGCGGGGGTCAGGGCGGCGTAGGCGTGCAGGGTGGCGGAGGTGGCCTGGACGATCTCCTCCGGCAGCTTATCGTTGCGGGCCTCGCCTTCCCAAAGACTCAGGACGTTCGCCAGCCCGCCGATGACGGCTGTGTTGGTATAACCGTTTTCGTGTTCGAGGCGAAAGAATTTGCGCAGTTTTTCGATGGAAGATTGCATGGGAGTATTTTACCGCATAAACCGCCGGGGTTACCTCGCTGAAATGGACTTAAAAAGGCATTCGACGAGGTTCGAATACGGTTCATCCCTGCTGGAATGGGGAGAGTCCCCACGTTGTCCCCTCATTATCCCCTCGTTCCGCGTGTTTTAGCTCCCCTCGTTCCGCCGCTCTGCGGCGGAATGTTGTTGCGGGTAGTTTGTGTTTTACCTCGTGATTTCCGGGTTCTCCTCATCATCGATCCAATTGAGCGGGTTGTCGGCGATATAGGTGCTGATGTGTTCCCAATCGGCCTGGTCACGGATGACGTGTTCGTAGTAATTCCGTTGCCACAATTTACCCGCAAAGGGATGCCAACCAAATTGTTTGACGCCGCGCATGTAATTATGCGTGGTGATGGATTTGAACGCGCCGATAATTTCTCCAACCGTAGGGGCGACCCTCATCGTCCCCGTAGGGGATGTGGTCGCCCTTCGCCTCGCTCTGGGCAAGACAGGTTGTCATCCGCACCGGCTCACCTGGCGATGACCGGCTTGATCAAAACCCATGTCCTGCCGCCGTTGACCGTATTCACCAGGGCGATTTTGCCCACCTCCCCGCCGACCGCCCAGCCGTGCAGCGGGTCGACGAAGGAGAATTGCCCGTCCCAGTTGACTGGCTGGACGAAGGACCAGGTCTGCCCGCCGTTTGCGCTCTGGTAGATG
>JADGQD010000036.1 GCA_017882065.1 Anaerolineales bacterium
TGCGGACAGGTGCGCGGCGAGGCGCAGGTTTCCAGGTCATTCAACAGGGCGCGCTGTTCGTCGGGGCTGAGCACCTGTCCCGCCTTGACCGCCAGCCGCTTGCAGACGCGCCCGGCAATTTTGGCTTCGATTTCATTTTGCAGCGGGGTTTCATCTTCCTCGAAATCTTCCACCAGGGCGCGCAGGGCCGCCGCCGGGTCGGAGTTTGCAAACAGGCTCGGCATGGCGCGTACCTGATAGCTGTTCTGGCCAAACGGTTCAACATGGAAACCAAAGTGCTGTAACACCGGCAACTGGTCTTCGAGCAATTTGGCGCTGGCAGGCGACAGGTGCACCACCGCTGGCGTCAGCAGCGCCTGCGAGGGGATGGCTTTCTGTTCGTGCTGGGCCATTAACTTCTCAAACAAAACGCGTTCATGGGCAGCGTGCTGGTCGATCAGATACAGCCCATCCGGGCCTTCGGCAACGAGATAGGTTGCGCCAATCTGGCCGATGAGACGCAGGAGCGGCACTCTATCAAACGCGGATGGTTGCGTGATGGCCGTGGACGGTTGACCATTGACCGTGGAAGATTGGTCATCTGCAGGCAATCTCTCATGGTCTACATCGTGCCCGAGTACCCAGGTGGCATCAATCTGTGGCTTACCGTCCACCGTCTGTAGTCTATCGTCCGACCGTCCCCACAAATTCTGCGGCGCCACTTGCGGGACCGGAGCATAAGCCAGCAAAGCCCGCCGTGCTGAACGTTGAATGAAACTGAAGGCTTTGTCCGGATTCCGGAATCTCACTTCCGCCTTGGCGGGATGGACATTCACATCCACTTCCTCCGGCGGGACTTCGAGGAACAGCGCCGCCAACGGATAACGTCCGACCATCAGCAGGGTGTGATAGGCCTGGAGCAAAGCAGCATTCAGGGGTGTATCCTGCACCCAGCGTCCATTGACAAAGAACGTGATCTCCTTGCGGTTGGAGCGCGTCAATGCGGTGGGGCTGATATAGCCGGACAATTTAAAGCCGTCTTCTTCCGCCACCACATCCAGCATCTGACGGGCTGTATCCACACCGTAGAGGGATGCCAGGATCGCCCGCCGGTCGCCATCCCCGCTGGTTTGAAGGGAGGGGGTATTCCCCTCCGATACCTTGAAGCGCACCTGCGGGTAAGCCAGGGCATAACGCGTCAGCAGGGCGTCAATCGCCCGCCGTTCGGTCATATCCTGTTTCAGGAACTTGAGCCGCGCCGGGACGTTGTAGAATAGTTCTTCCACGCTGACCACCGTCCCAACCGGCGCGCCGGTTTTTTCCAGCCTGCCGATGATCCCGCCTTCCATGCGCAGGCGCGCCCCGGCAGGTGAATCCGCCGTCCGCGATGTGATGGTCAGACGCGAGACCGAGCCAATCGAAGACAGCGCTTCGCCGCGGAAACCCAGCGTGGCAATCCGGAACAGGTCATCGGCGGAGACCAGTTTGGAAGTTGCATGCCGCTCGATGGCCAGCGTCAACTCGTCAGCCGGGATACCGGCCCCGTCATCGGCCACCTGGATCAGGGTCCGGCCCGCCGCAGCGATATTCACGGTCACGGATTTCGCCCCGGCATCCAGGGCATTTTCCAACAGTTCCTTCACAACCGAGGCGGGGCGTTCCACCACTTCTCCGGCGGCGATCTGCGAGGCAACTTCGGGTGGCAAAACGTGGATGGTCATGCCTTTATTCTACCGTATAATAACGCCATGCGATTTAACACCTTTTTCTTCGACCTCGACGAGACGCTTTACCCAATCTCCAGCGGGTTATGGAGTGCCATCCGTGAGCGCATCAACACCTTCATGCACGAGCGGATGGGGTTTCCGCCAGATCAAATCGATGTGATGCGCGAACAGTATTTCCGCGAGTACGGGACCACGCTGCGCGGCCTGCAGGCTAACTACACAGTGGATATGGACGAGTACCTGGCATTCGTCCACAACGTGCCGCTGGAAGCGCATCTCCACCCGGACCCGGTACTGCGCGGGGTTATCGAGGCGCTCCCGGCCCGCAAATTTATCTTCACCAACGCCGACAGCCTCCATGCGAACCGGGTGCTGGACGTACTGGGCTTGCAGGGATTATTCGACGGCATCCTGGATGTGCATACTCTTTTCCCGTTCTGCAAGCCGATGCCGGAATCCTTTGAACTGGCTCTGCAAGCCGCCGGCTCTCCGGACCCACGCACCTGCGCCCTGCTCGACGACCAGGCCCGCATCACACGCGCCGCCCACCGCCTGGGTTTGTATACGATCCTGGTGGGGAAAGAGACAGCGGGCGAGGATGCCGACGCAGCCCTGGTAAAATGGGCCGATTTACCCGGTTTACTTGACGGGCGAATCTAAAGCTGCTCTTACACCAGGCTGCTGGAATTTCAGGGTCTTTGGCAATTTCCGTGACAAAGAGATAGATGCTTATTTACCCCATCACCACGGTGATTCCCGGAGAACCGAATTTCATTTTGCTTTAATCAAGACATGTTAAGATAATGTACTATTCAATGGGAGATTTCAATGCAAAATAAAACCTTGCGCTCAGTTTTGATCGTTTTTGTGGCGATTGTCCTGGTTGTATGCCTCTTTGGCAGCGGCTTCGTCCTCGGGAATTTCGTCCCGGCCCTGAAGCCTGTATTTGTACCAACACTACCGGCAACCACCAGCGATACCCAGGGAGGCACGCCGGCCGATTTGCAGTCGCAATTCGCGCCTTTCTGGCAAGCCTGGGACCTCGTCCACCAGAACTACGTGGACCAGCCGGTGGACGAGACCAAACTCGTCCAGGGCGCGATCCGCGGCATGATGGGCGCCTTGGGCGACCCGCATACCGGGTACTGGACTCCGCAAGAAACGACCGATGCTGCGATGTTTATGCAGGGCGAATATGATGGGATCGGTGCTTTCGTGGATACCAGAGGAGATTATTTAACCATTACCAAGCCAATCCCCGGATATCCTGCCGAAAAGGCCGGTTTGCAGATGGGCGACCAGATCATCGCCGTGGATGGCACGGATGTGACCGGTTTGGATCCCGATCTGGTCCGGATGACAAAGGTGATGGGTCCGGCAGGAACCGACGTTCATCTGAAGATACATCGCGAAGGCGTTGACCAACCGCTTGAATTTACCATCACACGCGCCCACATCGTCATCCCCAGCGTCACAAGCAAAATGCTGGACAACAACATCGCTTATATCCAGATCACTGTGTTTGGCGATACTACAGCGAGCGACTTCCACAACCAGTTGAGCCAGTTAATGGCCCAGAACCCGTCTGGCATTATCCTGGACCTGCGCGATAATGGCGGCGGCTACCTCGCCGCTGGTATTGCAGTCGCTTCAGAATTCATTGACCATGGCGTTATCGTTACCGAACAGTCCGGTGACGGTACGAAGACTCCGCATGACGCCACCCCCGGCGGCCTGGCGACCACCATCCCACTGGTGGTGCTGGTAAACGGCAATACGGCATCGGCTTCCGAGATCGTCTCTGGCGCGATCAAGGACGATGGGCGCGGCAAACTGGTCGGTGAGCTTACCTATGGCAAAGGCTCAGTGCAGAACTGGCTCCCGCTTTCTGATGGCGGAACGGCACGCATCACCATTTCCAAATGGCTGACCCCCAATGGTGGCACCATTGACAAGATTGGCCTGACACCGGATGTGGTCGTCACGATGACTCAGGCTGATATCACAGCCGGGCGCGACCCGCAGCTGGACGCGGCAGTGCAGTTGCTGCTGCATCCACAGCCGTAAAGTTTTGCTCAGTTTACAAGCCCAACCGGTCCAAGCTCAAACCAGTTGGACTTGTTGGACAAAAGGAGAGAGACTATGTTTTTTAACCTGCAATACCTGCTTTTCATGGTCCCGGCTTTCCTGCTGATGCTGGTCACCTCCTGGTACGTCAAGTCTGCGTACCAGAAATGGGGCCGTGTCCCGGCCCGCAGCCGGTTGACCGGCTCCGAAGCCGCCCAGCGCCTGATCGCCCGCAGCGGGTTGTACGGGATACAGATCCAGAACGTGGCTGGGAACCTGACCGACAACTACGACCCGCGTACCAAAATCCTGCACCTGTCACAGGGCGTCGCGCAAAACACATCCGTCGCTTCGCTGGCCGTTGCCGCCCACGAACTCGGCCATGCCCAGCAGGATGCCGAAGGCTATTTTCCGCTGCGCTTTCGTGCCGCGCTGGTGCCAATGGTCAGCATCGGCTCATACCTGGGTTGGATCCTGGTCATGCTTGGCCTGTTGTTAAGCTATGCCGGCATGGCACTGGGAATAAATATTGCCTGGCTGGGTGTCGTGATATTTGCCGGTGGCGCAGTCTTTGCCCTGGCAACTCTGCCGGTGGAACTGAACGCCTCCGCCCGCGCCCGCCGTTTGCTGAGTGAGACCGGCATCATCTCTGGTCCCGACGAGCAGCGCGGCGTCAATACGGTGCTCACCGCTGCCGCGCTGACTTATGTGGCCGCGCTGGTCACTGCAGTGCTGCAACTGCTCTATTACGTTACTCTGGTCGGGGGTCTGGGGCGCCGGCGCAGATAATCCACACGGCGAAGGTAACATCTAACCACTTCCCGCAGACCTGTGGTCTGCGGGAAGTTTTATTAAGGAAAAAATCCAGTATAATTCCTGATATGCGCAAAATTGTCATCGTAATCGTCCTGTTTCTTGGCATTGCACTCGTTCTTTTTAGTTTTTCCGAACTCAAAAATATCAGCGATACCCTTAAGCATAGCAACTGGCGTTTTTTAGCGGTCGCTCTTTTCTTTGAATGTCTCTGGCTTTATAACGTCGCCATTATGTACGGTGTCTTATACCGGCTGGTAGGCTTGCATGAGGATAAGAAACGGCTGCTTCTGGTCGCTACAGCAGCAACTTTCGTGAACGTGATCGCACCCACAGCAGGAATCGGGGGAATGGCTGTTTTTCTGGACGATGCCAAACGGCGTAACCTTTCCTCGGGTCGCGTGACGGTGGTCGGCGCACTGTTTGTTCTGTTCGATTATGTCGCCTTCCTGTGCATCCTGGCGCTGGGATGGGTGGTACTCATCCGGCGTAACAATCTGAACGCCGGGGAAATTACCGCTTCGCTTATCCTGCTGGGTCTGGCAATTGCTTTTGCTGTTCTCATTTATCTGGGCTACCGGTCGGCAACGGCTCTGGGGAATGCCCTGGCTTGGATGGCACGTCTGGTCAACCGTATTCTGCGCCCATTTATCCACCGTGAGTATTTGAGCGAGGGGCGCTCTCATGAATTCGCCGCAGAAATGGCAGAAGGGCTTTCTACCATCCGCGGCAAAAAGAGAAACCTGATCTGGCCTTTCCTGTTTGCGCTGAATAGCAAGGCTTTGCTCATCTGCGTGCTGGCATTCACATTTCTGGCATTTGGTACACCGTTTACAGTCGGGACGCTGGTGGGCGGGTTCAGCATCGGCTACCTGTTCCTCATTGTTTCCCCGACTCCTTCCGGTCTCGGAATAGTGGAGGGCATGCTGACAGTGGCGCTGAACACACTGCGGGTCAAGCTGGATGCGGCCGTACTCATCACCATGGCCTACCGCGCCCTGACATTCTGGTTTCCGCTGGCTGTGGGAGGCGTGGCATTCCGGTTGTTGCAGGGAAAACCGAAAGAGAAACCGACCGTCACCGATCGTTAGTTGACAGAAGGAACGAAACCGACCGAGGGCACAGGCTCCCGGTCGGTTTGATTCTGTTGACAATCTCTAAATATATAAATCGCGCTTGTTGTAGAGCCAATATGCCGCAACCACGCAGACGACGATGATGACTGCCGAGAGAAGCAGATAAGTCACATCCATCTTGCCAGAACTGAGAAGTTGGCTGGCGTCGAAATACTTGAAGGGCGTGAAGTATTTGAGGAAATCCAGGTTCGCCTGCATACTGACGACGATGGACAGGAAGTAGGCCGTCAGGATGATGGCAATCGCGGTGGAGCCAGAGCGCTTGTACTGCTTCATGGCACAGCCCAGCAGCAGGCCGATGGCCAGGAAGATCAGTTCGATTACGAACATGCCCTGCATTTCGAGTGCCAGGAAGCTGTAGAAGGCTTGGTCGGGGTTGTACGACTGCACCGCCACCAGCGACACCACCCAGGTGATCAGCACGAAGACAATGCAGTTGACCAGCGCAGCCAGCCCCTTGGCCGTGACGACTCTGCTGCGCGATACCGGCAGAACCAGCGAAAACTCGACCGTCTTGTCGCGCTCTTCCTTGGAGATGCTGTCGCTGCCCCACATGGCGGCTGCGATCGCGGCCATCAGCGCAAAGTAGATGAACATGACGCCGTAGAAACCGCTGATAGTGGTCAGGTTAAAGGCGCGCATGCTCAAGGCATCCAGCAGCGCCGGGGGCATCGAATCCAGCATTTTCAGCAGCTCGGGATCGCCAGCAAAGGCGGAATATTTGGCCCCTGCCATAAAGATCAGCAGTATGATTATTGCGCTCCAGATCAGCAGCGATTTGAGGTTGGCTTTTAGTTCACGAAGAAAAATGTTCATCAGGCACCTCCTTATGACACTGCCGGGATGTCGCGGCGGGTGTACAGCCAATAACTGACTGCCAGGGCAATTATGGTCACCGCCACGTTAAGCAGCACCAGCGGTGTGTTATATGCGACGTGCTTGACGATGTAGGGCGCATCCAGGTGCTTGAAGGGCGTGACCAGCTCCAGCGCCACCTCGCCAAACACGCCGCTGAACGCGCTCAACACGTACATGCCGAAGCCCAGTCCGAGGGCATACGGCGTCACGCTGCGCACGCGCTTGACCAGCAGCGAAATGACCAGCCCGACACTCAAGAAAAAGAGTTGGAAGATCACGATGCTGAGCATCAGCAAGAGCAGCGTGGGCATATCGTACTCACGGCCTTCGCGGAAAAGCAAGATGGCTGCGAAACTGCTCACCCACACGACCAGGTTGGTGATGGTCAGGCTGGTCAGCGCGGCCAGCAATTTGCTGGTCAGCACCTGCGCGCGGCTGACCGGTTTGCTCAACAGGAAGTCCGCCGTCAATTCGCTCTCTTCGATCGAAACCAGCCCAAAGCCGTAGTTGCTGGCCTGGATCGCCAGGCAAAGTTGGACGAACATGAAGATGAAACTGTAAAAACCCAGCACGGTGGACAGATCCATATTATCCATACCGAAGGCGGCCCGCAGTTCCTGCGGGTATCTTGCCAGGAATTCGTTCATCAGCGCAGCCTGGTCAGCAAATACTGGGAACATCGAGAAAAAGAAAACAATCAGGAACGTCAAAGCCAGCGACCAGATGATCACCGATTTCAACCGGAAGCGGAATTCGTGTCGGTAGATGTTTGCGTTCATGGTCTCTGCCTATTCGTAGTAGTGCATAAAGATTTCTTCCAGCGTCGGCTCCTCGATGGTCACATCGGCAACCTGGATTGCGCTGATTTTTTGCAGCACCGCGTTGATATCACCTTTGAAGAAGAAATGCAGCGTGCCGTTTTCCGTCTGGACATTGGTCACCCCGGGCAGATCGAAGGTCGCCGGGTTCAGCCCGGCAGCTGTCACATTCACCTTTTTATAGTTGTTCTGCTGCAGGGTGCGGATGTCGGAGATTTCCGCAATTTTGCCCTCGCGGATGATGCCCACCCGGGTGCACAAACGCTGCACTTCGCCCAAAATGTGCGAGGAGAAGAAGACGGTCACGCCGCGGTCGTTCTCCTTGCGGATCAGGTCGAAGAATTTGCGCTGCATGAGCGGGTCAAGACCGGCGGTTGGCTCATCGAGGAAGAGCAGCTTGGGGCTGTGCAGCAAACCCTGGACAATGCCGACCTTCTTCTTGTTGCCATAGGACAGGTCGCTGATGCGGCGGTTCAACTCCAGTTCCATGTACTCGGAGAGTTCGTGCAGCCGTTCGGTGCAGTCCTTCCCGTAAAAACTGGCGGAATACTTGAGCAGGTCAATGACTTTCATGCCTTCGTAGTAAAAAACTTCCGAGGGAAGATAGCCGATATCACGGCGGATTTCCGGGCCATGGGTGACGACATCTTTGCCGAAAACTTTCGCACTGCCACTAGTCGGGTGGATGAGCGACAGGAGCAGGCGGATGGTGGTGGATTTCCCGGCGCCGTTCGGCCCGATGAAGCCGAAGATTTCGCCTTCTTCCTCTTTGAAGGAAACATCCACGATGCCGCGCGATTTTCCATAATACTTGGTCAGGTTGGTTACTTCGATGACACTCATAAAGTCGCTCCTTTTGAAAAATGGGTTTGCAATTCATACGACCATCAAGTTGTATTCTATTGCCAGCACGTATATTTGGCAACGCACATCAGTTCTTTGTTTTCAATTTGCTGAAAATTTTGGGATGAAAACCAATTCCAAGTTTACTCCTTTTTCGGCCTTCCGCGCGGCCGGATTTCCGGCTCGGGCAGCGGCTGGCTCTTAACTTCCTCCAGCCGCATCTCGGCCATATCCAGCCAGCGCAGGTCGGACTCCAGGGGATTGGCTGACCTTCGGATATAAGTTCGGTATTCCAGAAAACAGGTCGTTTTGAGATCAGGTTGCGGTCTCTTGCGCATTCAGCGACACTAGAGAACGTCACCTGATCCACGAAATCAAGGCTTGTCCGAAAATAATGTCCGAATATCAGGATTGACACTTTCGATTCTGAAAACATCCGCTGACTCCTGCCAGGATGCGGTAAAATTCCGACCATCTGTTTCGGAGGCTATGATTCATGACACAACTTTTGACCGTTGAGAACGGGATCGCTCTTCTCACACTGACAGCACTCGAAATTGTCCTGGGCATCGACAATATCGTCTTCATCTCCATCATGGCTGACCGCCTGCCCGAGTCGCAACAGGGCAAGGCGCGCCGACTTGGCCTGCTGGTGGCGCTGGCCACCCGCATCCTGCTGCTGCTTTCGTTAAGCTGGGTCATCCGTTTGACTGCCCCGATGTTTACCCTGTGGGGTTTCGAAGTCTCCGGGCGCGACCTGATCCTGCTCGGCGGCGGTCTGTTCTTGCTCTATAAGAGCACCCACGAGATCCACGACAAACTCGAAGGTAAGGAAGGCGGCCACACCGGGAAAGCCGTCGCAACGCTGACCGGGGTAGTGATCCAGATTGGCCTGCTCGATATCATTTTCTCGCTCGACTCGGTCATCACCGCCATCGGGATGGCGAACGAGCTTGCCATTATGATCGCGGCGATCATCATTGCGGTGGGAATTATGCTCTATACTTCAGGCTCGATCAGTTCATTCGTCAATAAGCACCCCACGCTCAAGATCCTGGCGCTCAGTTTCCTGCTGCTGATCGGCATGTCACTGGTGGTGGAAGCCCTGCACTCCCACATCCCGAAGGGATACATCTATTTCGCCATGGCCTTCTCGGTTTTTGTCGAGGTTCTCAACCTGCGCGTGCGCTCGCACCAGGGTGAACCGGTAAAACTGCGGCAGGCCTACGCCCCGGCGGCGGTGACGAATAGGCAAACGACTACTCGAAAAAGGAAGTGATCATCTTGATTATCTCAGCCCGGTATTAAATGCCGCGCTGTTCGTTCAATCATTAATGGTGTAAGACCATGCCTCTTGAAAATCTTCTAGCCCGCTGGCGTATGGACCCGGAAACCGCCCCCAACCTCCCCATCTGGCGGATCACCCCGCCGCGCCCCGCCGACCTGCGTCCCTTCCCCGCGGACTTGCCATCCGTTCTGGCAGAGTCTCTAACCGCGCGCGGCATCCTCTCGCTCTATAGCCATCAGATACAGGCCTGGGAGGCAGCCCGTCGCGGCGAAAATGTCGTCCTTGCCACCGGTACCGCCAGCGGAAAGACCCTTGGCTACAATCTGCCGGTCCTGGCCGCGTTGCTCGAAAATCCGGAAGCTCGCGCCCTCTATCTATTCCCCACCAAAGCCCTCACACAAGACCAGCTATCCGGCCTCAATTCTTTTCAAGCTTCGATTAAAAATCTGAAACCCGCAATCTATGATGGCGACACGCCTCAGTCCCACCGTTCGGCCATCCGCAAGAATGCCAATATCCTCTTCACCAACCCCGACATGCTCCACACCGGGATTCTGCCCCACCACACCAACTGGGGCGACTTCTTTCGCAACCTGCGCTTCGTTGTCATTGACGAGATGCACACCTATCGGGGCGTGTTCGGTTCGCACGTGGCCAATGTTATCCGCAGACTTAAGCGGGTGGCGAAATTCTACGGAGCCGCCCCGCAGTTCATCCTGACCTCCGCCACCATCGGCAATCCGCAGGAACTGGCCAGCCGGCTCATCGAGTCTCCGGTCACCCTCGTGAATGTGGATGGTTCCGCCCGCGGCGAACGACATTTTCTCGTTTACAACCCGCCGGTCGTTGACCCAGCTCTGGGAATACGAAAAAGTTCGACGCAGGAAAGCGTCCGCTTGGCACAGGATTTACTGGGGCAGAACGTGCAAACAGTTGTTTTCGCCCGTTCAAGGCGGTCGGTGGAAATTCTCTTGACTTACTTGCGTGGTAGTCCCGGTTCCCGCACGGGGCGTGGTAGTCCCGGTTCCCGCACGGGGCGTGGTAGTCCCGGTTCCCGCACGGGGCGTGGTAGCCCCGGTTCCCGCACGGGGCAAGGAAATCGGGAACGGGAAGAAATAGAGAACAGCCAATCCTCCATTCCCCATTCACCATCACCCATTCGCGGTTATCGTTCCGGATATCTCCCTTCCCAGCGCCGCGAAATCGAAAAAGGCTTACGTGACGGAAGTATACGCCTGGTGGTCGCCACCAACGCCCTCGAACTAGGCATTGACATCGGCGGGCTGGAGGCAGCGCTGCTCGTCGGCTATCCCGGCACCATCGCCTCCACATGGCAGCAAGCGGGTCGGGCGGGACGCGGGGACGCCCCGGCTGTGGCAATTTTCGTCGCCACGGCCAACCCTCTCGACCAGTTCCTGGCCCACCATCCCGAATACTTTTTCGCCCGCTCGCCCGAGCAGGCGCTGGTCAATCCCGACCATCTACTCATCCTGCTCAACCACCTGCGCTGTGCGGCGTTCGAGCTGCCCTTCCAGCCGGGGGAAGGCTTCGGGGAACTGCCTGCTGAAAAGCTCAAAGAATTCCTCGATTTCCTGGTCGGCAGCCAGGAGTTGCATCTTTCGGGCGACAAATATTTCTGGATGGCAGACACCTACCCGGCCGCGGCTGTCTCCCTGCGCTCGGCCTCGCCCGAAAACGTGCTCCTGCATATCGAGGATGGTCAGACCACGCGCATCCTCGGCGAAGTGGACCTGGCCTCCGCGGCCTGGATGGTCCACCCGCGCGCCATCTACCTGCACGAAGGCCAGCAGTATTTCGTCCAGGATCTCAACCTGACCCGCAACACCGCCACGCTCATCCCGGTGGCGCTCGACTACTACACCGAGCCGCTGCGCCAGACCGAAGTGAGTTTGCTGGCAACGCTGGACATCACCCCCTGTCCCTTCGCGAAGCACTCCTCTGGGGCTCCCTCAGGGACAGGGGAGTCTTGCACCAAAGCCTATGGCGAACTCCAGGTCACCACGCATGTGACCGGTTTCCGCAAGCGCCAGTGGCTGGGCGGCGAGAACCTGGGTGAGGAACCGCTCGATATGCCGCCGTCTGAACTGCAGACTACCGGTTACTGGCTGACACTTTCCGAGCAGACCATCGAGGTGCTGCGCGCAACCGGGAACTGGACCAACGACCCGAACGATTACAGCCCCGGCTGGAACCACCTGCGGGACGCGGTCCGCCTCCGGGATGGTTACCGTTGCCAGGTCTGTGGGGCGGCTGAAAGAGGGAACCGTCAACATGCTGTGCATCACAAGGTACCGTTTCGCCAGTTCCTCTCCGCCGCCGACGAAGTCCCAGGTTCTTACGGGGAAGCCAACCGCATGGTCAACCTCGTCACGCTCTGCCCTTCCTGCCACCGCATAGCCGAGACCAACCTCCGCATGAAGAGTGGACTGGCCGGTCTGGCGACGGTGCTCGGACAACTGGCCCCGCTCTTCCTGATGTGCGACCGTGACGATCTGGGTGTATATACCGACCCATCCTCCACGGTCTTCGGTCATCCGTCGGTGGTTTTGTACGACCAGGCCCCGGCGGGGATCGGCTTCAGCCAGAAGTTGTTTGAAATCCACTCTGAGTTGCTGAGGCGTGCGCTGGAACTGGTGGAGGAGTGCAAATGCGAGGATGGTTGCCCTTCCTGCGTCGGTCCCGCCGGGGAGAATGGGGTGGGAGGCAAGCAGGAGACAATTGCGATTTTAGAGCAGTTGGCCGGTCGTGATCGGGAATAAAAAAAAGCCGCTCTCCGAAACCGTGGTGAGATCGTCATTCGTAGTAGAATTCCAAAAAACTTTCCTTGCCCCGTCCGGGAACCGGGACTACCCCAAAGACCTGTCCCCAACCGCGCTGACGAGTTTATCACCCCGAAAGGAACCAACCATGACCAATCCCCCCGAGATAACTGTAGAACATAACCCGCAAGCCGGACGATTCGTAATCAAGAAGGATGGCCATCTCGCGGTGCTCGAATACCAGCTGGCTGACGGGAAGATCATCTTCACCCATACCGGCGTCCCCGAGGCGCTGGGTGGAAAGGGCATTGGATCCCTGCTAGCACGCGCCGGGTTGGACTACGCCCGGGCACAATCGCTAACCGTTGTGCCGTTGTGCCCGTTCATCGCCGGGTATATCCAAAAACATCCCGAATACCTGGATTTGGTGAAATAAAACAGCCATGGCGACCCCATCGTCCCTGAATAAGAACCCCGATTTCGACAAAGGGGGAAAGTTGTAGGAATAGGTGATTATATAAGGATTGCGGCGCTCTTTTTTGAGCGCCGCAATCATGTAGTCATGAAGGTTAAGAAGCCGGTGGTAGGGGTTCCTGTGGGGGCAAGCCTTCCACAGATGCAGCCTCAGGTGCAGCCTTCTTTTTGCGCAGGGTCAGCAC
>JADGQD010000037.1 GCA_017882065.1 Anaerolineales bacterium
TGCGGTTGGCACTTGATTTTTTGCGCTGAGTTTACGAGGTCGGCGCCTCTCGGCTCGCATTCCGGGACCAGCCTCTTCCGTCGAAGCCTGTCATCCCCAAAGAACGGGGACCTTCCCATGAGAACAGGGACACGTCCCAAGAGAGGAAAATTATAACATGATATACTCGGTCTGAAACTTCCGAAACCCGGCGGGGTTATGTATTGCAGACCCTTCCGGTAAGGTGAGTCAAGTGCCGGAGTCTGAAGAACAGGATACCTTACTACGTGCTTCGCAAGGCGACTTGGAGGCCTTTGGTGTTCTTTACGAGAAGTATGTAGAGCGTATTTTCAACTACGTCTACTATCGTACAGGCAATGTCCATGATGCCGAAGACCTTACCGCGCGTGTTTTTTACCGCGCCTTGCATCACATCCATACTTATACCGATCGCGGCGTGCCGTTCTCAGCCTGGTTGTACCGGATTGCGCACAACCTGGTTGCCAACTGGCACCGCGACCGCAGCCGTCACCAGGAAATCCCGCTCTCCGACGCTCCGACCATTCACTACAAAGGCGAGCCGCCCGAAGTGGCTCTGATGCAGACCCAGGAGCGGGATGCTCTCCTGCGTCTCATCCGCCAACTGCCCTCGGAACGACAACATTTGCTCATTTTGAAATTTCTTGAGCACATGTCGAATTCCGAAATTGGCGAGACTATGGGCCGCAGCGAAGGCGCAGTAAAGAGCCTTTATCACCGCACCTTATTAGCGCTACGAGATGAATTGGAAGATTCTGATTTGGAAGAATTGACCCGGCAACCGAGCGCGGGTCGGTTGGACTGAGCGGTTATTTTACAGGAGTGAATCATGAATACGAAAATGAAACAATTTGCCGATGCATCCATGGGGAAAATTACTTCCCTTGAAAACCGGCTATCAGGAGTACTCAGGCCAATCAAGCCGCGCAAAGAATTTGTTCACGGTGTTGCCCACCGCATTCAGACGGGGACTCAGGCGGCCTTTGTGGACCGCATTGCCAACTGGCACCTTATTGCAATAATGATCGCGGGGTTGATTTCTCTGGCCGTATTCCTGGCGATAGTAGGGCGGGTTTTGATGTCGTTGCTGGGGAAAAAGCGAACTGCCTGAGTCTTATCGAAAATTATCCGGCCCGGAGGAAGATCTCCGGGCCGTTTTGATTCAATTGAGAGGTGTCTCTGAAGGGGCGTGTTCAAAAAAGGCTTCTTACAGACTCACGCCCAGTTTTTTTGCCAGCTCTTCTTCGGTTGGCTCCGTCAGCTTCGAGCCGTCCGGCCAGACAACCGTCGGGACGCTTCGAGAGCCACGGTTCAAGCTTTCGACGAGCTCTCCCGCTTGTTCATCCTGATCGATGTCGATCCATTCATAGGGGATGCCATACCGGTCCAGCAGGAGCCGGCAGCGACGGGTTCCACCGCACCAAGTGGTGCCGTACAGGACGATTTTTTCAGTGTCCCTCATTTCAATCCTCCGATGAGTTTATGGGCTTCATCGATCAGGTCAATTCCTGGGGGGAGATGGAATTCCTCGCTGACACGCATGGTCAGGTGGACCGCGGCCTGTTTCAGGTTCGGGGCGAGACCAGGGAACGTTGCCAGCGTTTGCAGTGCCATGTAGGCGCTGCCGATGCGGGTCTCACCTTGAGCGGCGTCGAAAAGCCGGACGTCGTGCCGGGTTAAAAAAAACCGGGCTGCCATTCCCGCTGCCCGACGTGCACACACGCGTGCCAGGCCCTCGTTCCCGGACGCTCGGGCGACATCTGCTTGTTCCAGTTCGGCGTAGATTTCAGAGGAAAAATCCATCTCTACTGCTTCTTGCAAAAATACGTGAACCTTGAACGATCAAAATACAGGTAATTACAGCAATTTTACTGCTTCTTGCAAAAATATCTGAACTCGCTATTATCGACTTGCGAGCAATTCTGGAATTTCTGTTCAGATATTTACGCAGTACCCTGTGGTTCACATCTTTGTGCAGCACCCTGTAAATAGGAATTTTGTCCGAGTGCGATTTGAAAAACTATCCTCAGGCCGGCCTATAAGCCGCATTTTGTCCGGCGGAGGAATGTCGGTTTACGCTCCGAAGAGTTTCTTCCCGACGCTCTGCCTGGACGGTCATCTCTCTGTGCAGCCTACCCGGAACTCGAACGACGCGAGCAGCGTCTCGTCCCTGCTTGGCCTTGCTCCCGGTGGGGGTTACCTGGCCGCCCGCATTGCTGCAGACGCCGGTGGTCTCTTACACCGCCTTTTCACCATGACCGCCTTGCGGCGGCTGTCTGTTTCTGTGGCCCTATCCGGCAAGTTACCTCGCCCCGGGGTTTCCCCGGTACCGTGCTCTATGGAGTGCGGACTTTCCTCGACTCTGCGACTAAGCGCAGAACCGCGACCGTCCAGCCGACCTGAGGCTTTTTATCATACCTGTTCTTAGAATATGCGTCAATCACCTGACAGCGGACAATTGGGTATAATAAGGAAATAAAAAAATCATAATAAAAAAAAGGAGAAACTTATGTCGAAATCTCTTGATAACCTGAAGACTGCATTTGCCGGAGAATCACAGGCCAACCGTAAATACCTGGCCTTCGCCAAAAAAGCGGACGAGGAAGGCTTCCCCCAGATTGCCAAACTATTCCGGGCTGCGGCTGCTGCGGAGACCGTCCATGCCCACAACCATCTGAGGGCCATGGATGGTGTCAAGTCCACGGCAGAGAACCTGGAAGCGGCCGTTGCTGGTGAGAATTACGAGGTTGTCTCGATGTACCCACCTATGCTGGCCGAAGCCGAAGCAGAGGGCGATAAACGCGCCGCAAAATCATTTGGGTGGGCTTTGGAGGTCGAGAAAATTCACGAAGCACTCTACCGCAAAGCACGCGAACTTTTGGGCAAAGGTAAGGATGCTCCGGAGACGAATTATTATGTCTGCCCGATCTGCGGCTACACCCACGAAGGCCCGATGGATGGTAGGTGCCCGGTTTGCAGTACACCTGGTGAGAAGTTTGAGAAAATCGCCTAGGGGCTTTTAAACCCCCATTGATATTTATTGAGAAGGCACGAAGACAGATTAACTTCGTGCTCTCTTAATTTAATCTACTGGGAAGACGAGTGTGGGTAAGATGACGAAACCGGGAAATAATCTGACCCAAACTCCCGTTATGGAATAGAAAACGACTTCCGGTGGATTTCACACCGCCTCAGCTTCTTTATCGCATCCTGGTGGAGGCGCGTCCCGTAGCCTTTATGACGGGCAAACCCGTAAGCGGGATATTGACCGTCCAATTCGCGCATCAAAGCATCTCGGGCGGTCTTAGCCAACACGGAAGCCGCCGCCACGCTGAGCGAACGCTGGTCACCTTTGACCAGCCCTGTCTGGGGCAGGTCAATTTCAGGGAAAATCAGGTAATCGGTGATCAAATAATCAGGGAGTAGGTTTTCGAGCGCCCGCGTCGCTGCAAGCTTCGTAGCCGGGACGATACCCAGCGTGTCAATCTCCTCTGCTGAAGCGAAGCCCACCCCCCAGCCCACTGCGGACTCTTTGACCCGCGGAGCCCAAGTCTCGCGTGCCAGCGGGGTCATCAGCTTGGAATCGCGCACCCGGTGCAGGGTCCGCGTGAGAGACGGGTTGGCTGGCAGGATGACGGCGGCTGCGGCCACCGGTCCGGCCCAGGCGCCGCGCCCGGCCTCGTCTATCCCGGCGATACGGGTGAAGCCGCCATTCCATAAATACCGTTCAAATTCCAGGGTTGGGAATGGATGCAAATTACCGTTATGCGTCATAAACGCCTCGCCGGGCGTTGGCGCGGATGGTCAGCAGGTCGAAGAACATGCGGGGCGAGTCGCGCAGGATATTGATTTTGCTATCGGCGTTGAAATACCAGGGGATGCCGACCTCGGCGATGGTGTAGCCACGGCGGCGGGCGATGGCAAGCAGTTCCACATCGAAGGACCAGCCCGGCAGGGTTTGGAAGCGGAAGATGTCTTCGGCAGCGGCAGCGCGGAAACATTTGAACCCACATTGCGTATCCTGCAAACCCGGCAGGACGAGCGTGCGGATGAAGAAGTTGAACACGCGGCCAGTGAAATGGCGGTAAGGTGGCTCCCCGTAACGGACCGCGTCGGGGGCTTCGCGTGAGGCAATAGCGATGTCGCAATTGCAGGCAGGTGGCAGGAAGCGGTTGATTTCCTCCACAGGCATCGAAAAATCTACATCGGCGAAGAACCGATACTCGCCGAGCGCCTCCAGCACGCCGCGGCGAATGGCACGGCCTTTGCCCGGCTCATCCTCGTGCAGGACGCGCAGGCTGGGGAAGTCGCGGGTGAACTTGTGCGCTACTTCCAGAGTGTGGTCGCGGCTGGCATTTTCAACCACTACCACTTCGGAAGCATAGTTCTGGTTTTCCAGAAACGCAAAGGCCTGTCCCAGGGCGCGGGGCAGGCGAGTTTCTTCGTTGTGGGCCGGGAGGACAATGGAAAGAAACGGGGGTTTCAAGGCAATAGGCTCAAGAGAAAGGACCACTGGTCTTTGATGACCAGGAACAAGAAAGCAGTGATCAGCAAACACAATATAACGAACAGGACGATCAAAAAAGCCCTCTGCTTTTTGTTCAGTCCCTTGATCCGCGGGACCTGGGAGCGGGTCTGCGTTCCGGAAATGGGGAGGGGGGCCGGTTCGTTGCTCCATGCTGGGGCCTGTGATTCGGGTAAAACGAATGCCGGAACGTATGGATCTTCCGCCTGTGCGGAAGCGAGTGTTTCTGGGCCGGCCGCTGCAGGGGTCTCAGCAGGTTGGGGCGGGGTCGGTTTGGGTGGGTTCAGGATACGCTCGATAACATCCTGGACGGATTCAGGGCTGAACACAACCCGTGCCTGCATGATGGAGATGGCAAAGCGTTCCAATGCGTCGCGCATGACCACGCGGATAATTGGCCGAATGCTGTCCACGTGGACGGACGGGTTGGAGCAAAGCAGGATTGCATCTACTGTGGTTATCGCCGGGTAACCCTGACGCTGTAGAAATACCTGGAGGGCGCGCGCCATGCGTTCGGTACGCGTCAGCAGGTTGGGTTTTTCATTCTTGAAGGTATTCCTGGCAATGGTGCCCCATTGGTCGCCTTTGGCGCGGAATATGCCCGTCAGAGGTGTGACGTACATGACGAACACCCCGGCCGGCCCGACCAAAATGAAAGGGAAGCTGGCTTCCAGGCCGGGAGGTGAAACATTGCGCAGGAGGGTGTAGTTTCTGTCCAGCACATTATCCAGTACGGTTAGGACCTGTTTCTGCGCCTCAACTTCTTTAAACCAACTGGCACCGTATTTCAGCATTGCCTTACCGCGGTCGAGGAAACTGATCTCGCCGGTCTCGTTGTTAAAGAATGGGGTTTGGTCAATGATTTTCATGGGACAGCCTTCCGTGGAAAGCGGCTAGAAAACCGGAACTCCGGTCAGTAGATCGCGCGAACTTGTCTGCCCTTCGGTAACGATATTTCCTTCTATCTGATGTACCGCCGTACCGGTTTCAAAAATGCTGCCGAAATAAATTTTGCGTTCCCCGACCACGAAGCGTTTGCCCTGCTTGAGCCGTTCGGATAGTTCTTTGCGTTCAAGCAATACATGGTCGGACCACACCACGCCATGGCGTTCATACGCGCGGACGACGGCAATTTTGCCGCCCGCTGTATAGTGGACAGCTTCGATGATACCATCCAATTTCTTCCGGGACATATTGAATTCCTCTTTGCTATTGTAGCATAGGATGCTTGAGCATATCATGCTTTAGCATATTTGTATCATGAGGTAAAATAACCGCCGAGAACCAGGGTGGTCTCAGCGGTCAGTCGGGGTGGGCGGATTCGAACCGCCGACCCCCGCGTCCCAAACGCGGTGCGCTACCAGCTGCGCTACACCCCGGACGGTGTGAGTATAATGCGTAACGGGTGTGCCCGTCAAGCAGGAGAGTACGATATAATTTTCCTACTGGAGAAACTATGAATATCTTCGTTACCGGTGGGGCAGGGTACATAGGCTCGGCTACTGCAGAAGCACTTATCAATGCAGGACATTCTGTCACTGTCTACGACTCGCTTGTGACCGGATACCGGGGTGCCGTACCCGAGGCAGCGCGCTTCATCCAAGCCGACCTTGACGATTCCGCCGCCCTGACGGCTGCCCTGGCCTCGGAAAAGTATGAGGCGGTGATGCATTTCGCAGCCTTTATCGAGGCGGGCGAGTCAATGAAAGATCCCGGCAAGTTTTTCAAAAACAACCTGTCAAATTCGCTGCAACTGATCGAAGCCGCGGCACGCGCCGGAGTGAAACGGTTCGTGCTCTCGTCCACGGCGGCAGTCTATGTCTCCAAGGATGCACCGTTGAATGAAGATTCTGCCATTGACCCGGCCAATGCTTACGGTTTCACCAAACTTGCCATCGAGCAGGCCCTGGAATGGTATCGAAAGATCCACGGACTGCACTTTGCCGCCCTGCGTTATTTCAACGCCTGCGGTGCCCTGCCGGGACGGGGCGAGGCGCACATGCCCGAGTCGCATCTCATCCCATTGGTGTTAAAAGTGGCGCTTGGCCTGCGCAAGGCAGCCTCCATCTATGGCACGGACTATCCCACACCGGACGGCACCTGCATCCGTGACTATATTCACATCGCCGACCTGGTCTCGGCGCACCTGCTGGCGCTGGAGGCGTTGGGCGAACGTGACCGGCTGGTCTATAACCTCGGCAACGGGAGCGGTTATTCGGTCCGGGAAGTGATCGAGACTGCCCGCCGCGTGACCGGTCACCCGATCCCTATTCTCGAGACCCCGCGCCGTCCGGGCGATGCCCCACATCTGGTGGCTTCGTCTGAAAAAATCCGTCGCGAGTTGGGCTGGACGCCGCATCATCCTGATTTGACCGACATTGTCGCCAGCGCCTGGGAATGGCACCGCACACACCCGCAAGGCTATAAGGATTACTAATGGAAAAAGCAATCACCTTCATCGTTGTCCTAGTGGGCTGGATTTTTTCGCTGTGCCTGCACGAGTTCTCGCACTCCCTGGTGGCGTATTACGGCGGGGACACGAGCGTCAAGGACAAGGGTTACCTGACCTTCAACCCGCTCAAGTACACCCACCCGGTTTATTCGATTGTCCTGCCGGTGGTTTTCCTGCTACTGGGCGGAATCGGCCTGCCCGGTGGGGCAGTCTACATCGAGACCTGGCGGCTGCGCAGCAGGCGCTGGGAGAGCGCCGTCTCGCTGGCGGGACCGGCATCCAACCTGGTGCTGGCGATCCTCCTGGCGATCATTCTGAACTTTCTGCCAGTGAGTTCCAGCGGCATCTGGCCGGGATTGGCGTTTCTGGCTTTACTGCAAGTGACCGCGGTGGTGTTGAACCTTATGCCTGTGCCGCCGTTTGACGGATACCGCGCCTTGGCCCCGTTCCTCAACCGACAACTGCGTTTCAATATTGACCAGTACAGTAATATCATCATGATAGTTGTTTTTGTCGTCTTGTGGTACGTGCCTTTCGTGAACAACTTTTTCTGGCTGGCGGTGGGCTGGATTTCGTTCCGCATGCAAATCCCAGTCTCGCTGGCGATGCTGGGTTTGAGCCAGTTCCAGTTTTGGAGGTAGTAATTATCTTTTTCAGAGGGATTTTCCTCCTGGCACAACGCGCCTCCAAAATTCTAACAACCCTCTTATTGACGCCCATCGAATGGACATGGTATCATTATTCATGTTCAATTAGCACTCTCGCCTTGAGAGTGCTAAAACTGTAAACCCGAATACCACAAATCAAAAATGAATGACCTCACCGAACGCCAGCGCCTGATCCTTGCCCTTGTTGTGCGTCACTATACTGAAACCGCACAGCCTGTTGGTTCAGTGCGCTTGGTAGAATGTTACAAACTTGATATGAGCACCGCCACCGTCCGCAACGAAATGGGCGTCCTGACCGAGTCCGGTTACCTGCGTCAGCCGCACACATCAGCGGGGCGTGTTCCCACCGAGGAAGGCTACCGCTATTTCGTCACCCACGTGGTCTACCCGTCCGACCTGCCCGAACCGGCGCGCGACACCATCTCGCACCAGTTTTACCAGGCCCGTCAGGATGTGGAGCAGTGGATGCCGCTGGCGGCTTCCATCCTGGCGCAACATTCACGGGCGGCCTCCATCGTCACCGCGCCGCATTCAGAGCGTTCGTACTACAAACACGTGGAACTCATCTCCACCCAGGGACGGCAGGTGCTGATGGTGCTGGTCATGACCGGCGGGGAGGTCAGCCAGCAAATCCTGACCCTGGCCGAGCCGGTGGTGCAGGAACGCTTGTCTGCCGCTGCCGACCGGCTCAACCAGGTCTGCCTGGGAAAGACCACCGAAGAAATCGCGGCCTTTCCTCCGCGTGCTGATTCCCTCGAAAAGGATATCCTGACCCTCGTCCTCCAAGACATGAACCGCGGCGAACAACGCGTTTCCGGCGAAATCTATCTGGACGGTTTGGCCAATGTTCTCTCCGAACCCGAATTCCTCGAATCCGGCGATGCCCGTCGGGCCGTGCATCTGTTTGAGGAGCGTTCGCTGCTGCAAGACCTGTTGGCCCGCACCACCAACAATGCCACGGTGGGCGGTGTCCAAGTGTTGATCGGCGGTGAGGGCAAATGGGAAGAGTTGAAAGAATGTTCGGTTGTCCTGGCCCGCTATGGCATTCCTGGCCTCGTCACCGGCACACTGGGTGTCTTCGGGCCGATGCGCATGCCCTACGCTCGCACCATCCCCACCGTCCGCTTTATGGCTGATCTGTTAAGCGGCTTGGTATCTGAAACAATGGCAGGAGAAGAAAATGAGTAAGAAAGAGAAGTTGCACCAGAGTGAACCGGAGGCGGAGAGTACGCCCGAGGCTGCCGCGGCGCCGGTAGCGGGTCCTGGACCCGAAGCGGGTTCGGACATTTACCCTGCTTTCGCCGAACTCGAAAAACATCTGGCCGAAGCCGAGTCCCAGGCTGCCGAATACAAAGACGGCTGGCAGCGCTCCGCAGCCGACTTCCAGAACTACCGGCGGCGTGTCGAAGCTGAAAAGGCTGAAACCTACCAGAATGCGGTCGGCAGCATCATTAAACGTTATTTGCCAATCCTGGATGATATGGAACGTGCCCTGGCGACGCGTCCTGCTGACCTGGCTTGGGTGGACGGTATCGAGTTGATTTTCCGTAAATTGCAATTTATCCTGGAGTCAGAGGGCCTGAAGCGCATCGAGGCCGAGGGGCAGATGTTCGACCCGAACTTCCACGAGGCCATCTTGCAGGAACCGAGCGAAGACCACGAAAGCGGACAGATTATCGCAGTTGTGCAGAACGGCTATATGTTGGGTGAGCGAGTTATCCGCCCGGCGCTGGTGAGGGTGGCGCAATAATTTGTAGGGGCGACCCTTAACCCTTTGGGGATGCGATGGTCGCCTAAGGCGGGTGCGAGCCCAGCCCCTACGAAAATCCGTTATTTGGAGAAATCATCATGTCAAAAATTATTGGAATCGACCTGGGAACCACGAACTCAGTGGGGGCGGTGATGATGGGGGCTGAACCGGTTGTCATCTCGTCATCAGAAGGGGAGCGGTTGGTGCCGTCGGTGGTGGCGATCAACAAAAATCACGAGCGGCTGGTGGGACGGGTGGCACGCAACCAAGCTATCGTCAATTCCCAGAACACTATCTTTTCCATCAAGCGTTTCATGGGTCGTAAGTACGAAGACGCGGAAGTTCAGCGCACCCTGCCGCGGGTCCCGTATACGGCGCTTCCTGCCGACAACGGCGATGTGCGCGTCAAGATGGATGACAAGGAATATTCCCCGCCGGAAATCTCGGCTATGATCCTGGCCAAGATCAAACGCGATGCCGAAGCCTATCTCGGTGAACCGGTTACGCAGGCGGTGATTACCGTACCGGCATACTTTAATGACGCCCAGCGCAATGCGACGAAGGATGCCGGCAGGATTGCCGGTCTGGACGTACTGCGTATCATCAATGAGCCGACTGCATCCTCGCTGGCCTATGGTCTGGATAAGAAAACCAATGAGATCATCGCGGTCTATGATTTGGGCGGGGGGACGTTCGATATTTCCATCCTCGATGTGGGCGAAGGCGTCTTCCAGGTCCGTTCCACCAACGGCAACACCTTCCTGGGCGGCGACGACTTCGACCAGCGCATCATAGACTATTTCACCCAGGAGTTCCAGAAAGAGAGTGGTATTGACCTGCGCCAGGACCGGCAGTCGCTCCAGCGTCTGCGCGAAGCCGCCGAGAAGGCTAAGATCGAACTCTCGACGATGATGCAGACCGAGGTCAACCTGCCTTATCTCACAGCCGACGCCTCCGGGCCAAAGCACCTGGTGATGACGATGACTCGCGCCAAACTGGAGCAGCTCACCGCTGACCTAGTGGAAGGAACGCTGACCCCTCTCAAACAGGCGCTGGCCGATGCCGGCCTTTCGGCTTCCGATATCAACGAGGTGGTCATGGTGGGCGGCATGACCCGTATGCCCGCCGTACAGGAAGCCGTCCGCCGTTTCTTCGGCAAGGAACCCCATAAAGGTGTCAACCCTGACGAGGTAGTGGCCGTCGGCGCAGCCATCCAGGCAGGTGTGCTGAGCGGCGATGTGAAAGACATCCTCCTGCTCGATGTTACCCCGCTGTCGCTTTCAATCGAAACACTGGGCGGCGTCGCCACGCCGCAGATCGAGCGCAACACCACCATCCCGACCCGCAAGAGCCAGGTCTTCTCGACTGCCTCCGACAGCCAGACACAGGTCGAAATCCACGTTCTGCAAGGGGAGCGTCCGATGGCCGTGGATAACAAGTCGCTAGGGAAATTCATCCTGGACGGCATCCCGCCTGCCCCGCGCGGCATTCCTCAGATTGAAGTGACCTTTGACATTGACGTCAACGGCATCCTGAAAGTCAATGCGCAGGACAAGGCCAGCGGGCGCAGCCAGCATATCACCATCACAGCTTCGTCTGGCTTGGCGAAGGATGAAGTGGAACGCATGCGCAAGGAAGCCGAAGTACACGCCGCCGAAGACAAGCAGCGCCGCGATTTGATCGAGGCCAGGAATACCGCTGATAATTCAGTCTACGGCGCTGAGAAGGTTTTGAACGAGCTAGGTGAAAAGGTTCCGGCGGAGGTCAAGACCGAGGTTCAGACAGCCGTGGACGAAGTCAAGAAGGTGAAAGAGGGCGAAGACGAGCCAGCCATCCGCAAGGCGGTGGATGCCCTCAGCCAGGCCGTCCAGAAAGTCGGCGCGGCAGCCTACCAGCAAGCCCCGGAACAGCCCGCACCGGAAGCCGGTCCGCAAAACCCCGATGGTGAGAACACGGTTGAAAGTGAAGGAAAAGGAAGTGAATAGGGTATTGTGAATGGCCTGTCCCATTCACTATTCCTGTTCCCGTTGACCTATGACCAATCGCGACTACTACGAAATCCTCGGCATTTCCAGGAACGCCTCCACGGATGACATCAAGACTGCCTTCCGCAAACTGGCGCGCCAGTATCATCCCGACGTGAGCAAGGAATCGAACGCCGAGGAAAGATTCAAGGAAATTAACGAGGCCTACGGCGTCCTTTCGGACCCGCAGAAACGCGCCCGCTACGACCAGTACGGCCGCGCCGGCCTGGGTGAAATGGGCGGCATGCCCGATTACGCCACGATGGACTTTTCGGATATTTTCGAGCAGTTCTTCGGGATTAACATGGGCGGCGGGGGCCGTTCGCGCCGCCCGCGGCGGGGGCGCGACCTGCAAGTGCACCTGGACCTGACTTTCGAGGAAGCCGTTTTTGGCGCAGAGAAGACCGTTGAAGTAACGCGCAACGAAACCTGCGGGACCTGCCGCGGGTCTGGTGCTGAACCAGGTACCAACCCGCAGCGCTGCGGCACCTGTGACGGGCGCGGCGAAGTCCGCCAGGTGCGTCAGACAATTTTTGGCTCGATGATGCAGTCCGGGACATGTCCCACCTGCGGCGGACGCGGCGAGGTTATCTCCACGCCCTGTCATACGTGCCGCGGGTCCGGGCTGGAACGGAAAACGGTCAAGAAGACCGTCCAGGTTCCGGCTGGCGTGGATAATGGCACGCAAATCCGTCTGGCAGGGGAAGGCGAGCCTGGAATTCTGGGCGGGCCGCAGGGCAATTTGTACCTGCTGCTGGCTGTCCAGTCGCACAAGTTCTTCAAACGCCGCGAGAACGATATCCTGCTCAACCTGGACATTAACGTGGCTCAGGCCGTGCTCGGCGCGGAGGTGGATGTTCCGACTGTGGATGGGACTTCAAAACTCAAAATCCCTGCCGGGACGCAACCGGGCAAGGTGTTCACGCTCAAGGCGCGCGGTGTACCCCACCTGCGCAAGAGCGGCCGCGGCGACCAGTTGGTGCTTATCAATGTTGACATTCCGTCCAAGCTGACGAAGGAACAGCGTGAGCTGTTCGAGAAACTTGCGGCTACACTTGGCACGACGGTCAAGCCGAAGGAGAAGGGATTTCTGGATTGGGTGAATGAGGCGCTGGGAGGGTAGATGAATTGGCTTGAAGTTTCCCTGACCGTCAACGGCGAACTGGCAGAAGCCGTGGCCGACGTGCTGACGCGTTTTGCACCCAATGGGGTGACTACCGAGCAGACAGTGGATTTTGTCAATGATGAGGACGAGGGTACGCCGGTCGGACCGATCACCGTACGCGCCTACCTGGTGGCGGATGAAAAACTCGAAGAGAGGCGTCAGAAACTGGAAGAATCCCTTTACTATTTGGGAATGATCCAGCCTTTGCCCGCGCCGATCTTCACCCCGCTGGCGGACCAGAACTGGATGGAAGCCTGGAAGGTACGCTACCATCCGATCCCAATTGGCAAGCGACTCATCATCGTTCCGGCCTGGCTCGAATCGCCGGATGCCTCCC
>JADGQD010000038.1 GCA_017882065.1 Anaerolineales bacterium
AGGGCGGTCGCCAGCAAAACTTCTTTCTTTCCATCGGTCAGTGCAACCCAGCCCAGGCTGTCACCGTCGTTGACGTTGGCCAGCCGGAAGGTCTGCGCCGAGGGACCGGGTAGTTCGCTGACGAGGCTCTTCTTGACCATCCCGCCGCGTGTGACTGTCAGGAGGGTGGTTTCTTCGGGGAGTTCGGATTTCCTGGCAGGCAGGGCAAACGCCGCCACCGGCACCTCGTCCGCCTGGAGCGGAGACTGTTTGTTGAACGGATTGCCGTCCGCCAGCTTTTCGGCTTCCGGCAGGGTATGCACGGCCACCGCCGCCGCCAGTCCGCGCTCGCAGACCAGGTAGAGCGTATCGGTCGCGTTGGCTTTGACCAGCAGTTTGGGCGCTTCGGAGCCGGAGAGACGCGGCGGCTTGTCGTCGCGGGTGCGGGCAAGCGTCCCGTCGGCAGTCATGCCGATCCAGACCACTTGCTCCCGCACCAGTTCGGCGGCGGTCAGCGGGGCTTTTTTGGCTTTGCGGCCTTTCATACTGACGATCTGCGTCCGGCGGCGGTCGCCGTAGGCGGCCTTGACCTTGAGCAGTTCCTCAGCGGCCACGCCGCGCATCTTCTTCGGGGATTTCAACAGGGCTTCCAGTTCCTTGATGAGGCCGAGCGTTTCCTTGTACTCGGTCTCGATTTTCTTGCGTTCCAGCGCCGCCAAGCGGCGTAATTGCATTTCCAGAATGGCGTTGGCCTGGAGTTCCGACAGCTTGTAGCGTTTCATCAAACGCGTGCGGGCCGTCTCCACATCGGGCGAGCTTTTGATGAGGGCAATGATCTCATCCAGGTGTTTGAGGGCCACCATCAGGCCTTCGAGGATGTGCGCCCGGGCGCGCGCCTTTTGCAGGTCGAACTCGGTGCGGCGCTTGATCACCACAAGCCGGTGGTCGAGGTACACGCGCAGGGCTTGTTTCAGGTTCAGCAGGCGCGGCTCGTTGTCCACCAGCGCCAGCAGGTTGATGCTGAAGGTGGACTGCATCGGCGTACGCTTGTACAGGGCGGCCAGAACTTTCTCCGGCTCCACGTTTTTGGTCAGTTCGATGACAATGCGCAGACCCTGGCGGTCAGACTCGTCCCGCAGGTCGGTGATACCCTCCAATTGCCCGTCACGCACCAGTTCCGCGATCCGCTCGATCAGGCTGGACTTGTTGACCTGGTAGGGTAGTTCGGTGACGATAATGCGGCTCTTGCCGCGCTCCATCTCTTCGATGTGGGCATTGGCCTGGATCGTAACGCGGCCGCGGCCCTTGCCGTAGGCAGCTTCGATGCCTTCCTCGCCCTTCTGCTCGATGATAATCCCGCCGGTTGGGAAATCCGGGCCTTCAACAAACTCCATCAAATCTTCCACATTGACATCGTCGAGTTTTTCCCACTTTTCAAGCATATAGACACAGGCGTCCGCGATCTCTCCCAGGTTGTGGGGCGGGATGTTGGTGGCCATACCCACGGCAATACCGGTGGCTCCGTTGACCAGCAGGTTCGGGATGGCGGAGGGGAGTACAGTTGGCTCGGTGAGTGTGCCGTCGAAGTTGTCGGTGTAGTCAACAGTATTTTTGCCGATGTCCGCCAGCAGGTCTAGGGCCGGGGCGGCGAGACGGGCTTCGGTGTAGCGCATGGCTGCCGGCGGATCACCGTCCACTGAGCCAAAGTTGCCCTGTCCGTCCACCAGCAGGGTCCGCATGGAGAAGTCCTGGGCCATGCGCGCCATGGCTTCATAGACGGACTGGTCGCCGTGCGGGTGGTACTTGCCAAGCACTTCGCCGACGATGCGGGCCGACTTGCGGTAGGGGCTGTCGATGCGGATGCCCATGTCGTACATGGCATACAAAATGCGGCGCTGGACGGGTTTGAGGCCGTCGCGCGCGTCCGGCAGGGCGCGCGCCACGATGACACTCATGGCATAGTCGAGGTACGCCTGCTGCATTTCCTGGTCAATGTCAATTTTGCGGACGAGGCCGAGTTCCATATTGACTCCTGCCATCACCCCACACCCCTCTCCTTGCGAAGCACCCCCGAAGGGGGCGGGGAGAGGGGCAGGGGGTGAAGGGAATTTATGTTCTATTTGCTATCTTACGGGGAAAGGGAGAAAGCGTCAAGGAGAAAAAAGCCGAGGCGACCAAACGGCCGCCACGGGAGGAACTTACAGGATATGAGCAGATTTTTTCCCTTCGGGAGCGAAGTCATCGCTGCCCCTGTGGGGACAAAACGCGCCTCCCCCAAGAACAGGGGACGATGTCGCAAAGACAGGGATCTAGTCTGATGCCCCGGCATCCGGGATTTCTGTCCACTGCGAGGAACCAGCTTGAGCAAGCGCCTTTTCGACCGCCAGGAAGCGTCCATGGACAAAACCGGTCCCGGCAGGGATCAGCTTGCCAATGATGACATTCTCCTTCAACCCATAGAGCGGGTCGGTGGAAGAACCGATGGCCGCGCCGGCCAGCACCTTGATGGTGTGCTGGAACGAGGAGGCCGAGAGGAACGAGTCGGTACTGAGGGAGGCTTTGGTCACACCCAGCAACAGTTCATAGAACTTGGCCGGGGTCTTCCCTTCGGCCAGCAGTTGTTCATTGACTCGCTGGACTTCCAGCCGTTCCACGGCGTCGCCCGGCAGGTAACGGGTGTCACCCGGACGAACGACTTGCACCTTGCTCAACATCTTGCGGATGATGACCTCGAAGTGCTTGTCATGGATGTTCTGGCCTTGCGAGCGATACACCTTCTGGATTTCGGTCATCAGATACATCTGGCAGGCTTCCCGTCCCTGGACACGCAGGACGCGGTGCGGGTTCAGCGAACCCTCGGTCAGCGGTTGGCCGTCCTCGACGTGCTCGCCGTCCTTGACCAGCAGGCGTAGGGTGGTCGGGATTTCGTGCTCGATCTCTTCACGTTGTTCGCGCGAAACATACACTTTGCGCTTCTCGATGCGGACCTTTCCGCCGTGTTCCGCGGCGATGGTGGCATCCTCCAAAGTGGCGATAATATCGCCTGCCTTGATCTCGCCTTCATCCTTGACCTGGATCTTCCACTCTTTAGGCACATCAAACTCATCATGGATCATTTCACTTTGTTCGACGCGGACGATGCGCATATCAGCATACTTGTCCGACTGGATAATGCGCACCGTGCCCTTGATCTCGGCGACGACTGCTTCACCCTTCGGTTGCCTACGAGCCTCGAAAAGTTCTTCCACGCGGGGCAGACCAGTGGTGATGTCACCGCCCGCGGCCACACCGCCGGTATGGAAGGTACGCAGGGTCAACTGCGTGCCAGGCTCACCAATCGACTGGGCAGCCACAATGCCGACTGCCGACCCCATTTCGACCATCGTGCCGCGGGCCAGGTCGACGCCGTAACATTTGGCACAGATCCCGTGAGTCAGTTCACAGGTCAGCGCCGAACGGACCTTCACTTCCACCACGTCGGCCACGACAATCTTGCGCGCCAGATCGCGGTCGAGGATATCGTCCGGCTCAGCCAGCACTTCACCCGTCTTCGGGTCCAGGACACGCTCGGCAACCAGGCGTCCATACAACCGTGACGCCATGGATTGGCCGGCCACATCGTCCTTCCTGCGAATCCAGACGCCCTGGCGGGTGCCGCAGTCGGGTTCGTTAATGATGATATCCTGGGCAATGTCCACCAGGCGGCGGGTCAGATAACCGGCGTCAGCGGTGCGCAGGGCGGTATCGGCCAGACCCTTGCGCGCGCCATGCGTCGAGATGAAGTATTCCTGAGCGGTCAGACCCTCGCGGAAGTTCGAGCGGATTGGCATCGGGATGATGCGTCCAGACGGGTCAGCCATCAGACCGCGCATACCGGCTAACTGTGAAATGGGGCCGAAGCCGCCTTTGGTCGCGCCGGAGTTGGCCATGGTGGACAGATTACCGTCCGGGTCTAGGGCGTTGCGGACCGATTTGGCGACATCGGTGGTGGTTTGCTGCCAGATCTGGATGATGCGTTCGTTCTGTTCCTGCTCGGTCAGCAAACCGCGCCGGAAGTCACGCTGGACCAGCTCCACATCCTTGAGCGCCTTTTCCACGATTTCCTGTTTCTGCGGCGGGACGGTAATATCGGAGACCGCGATGGTAGTGCCGGAACGCATGGCATATTCGAAGCCAATGCGCTTGATTTCGTCAGCGGTTTCAGTCGTCACATCCTGGCCGTAAAGTTCATATACTTCGGCAATCAGGTCTTTCACGCCGCCTTTTTCCAACTGCCGGTTGATGAACTGGACTTTTTCCGGCAAAATGCGGTTGAAGATGACGCGTCCGACAGTGGTGTCAATCAGGCGGGTCTCCGCCTCGGGCAAGCGATTGTTCTTTTCATCGTACCAGGTGGTTAAACGTACTTTGACCTTGCTATGCACATCCACCTGACCCAACTGGTAAGCCAGATCAATGTCATCCATATCCGAGAAGGCGCGTCCGTCACCCTTGTGCGGCTTGGAGTGCAGCATCGTCATGTAGTACACGCCCAGCACCATATCCTTGGACGGACCAATAATGGGTTCGCCGTCGGCGGGCTTGAGCAGGTTCTTGGAAGCCAGCATCAAGCGGCGGGCCTCCTGAACGGCCTTATCAGACAGCGGTACATGCACTGCCATCTGATCGCCGTCGAAGTCAGCGTTAAAGGCGGTACAAACCAGCGGGTGCAATTGGATGGCTGAGCCTTCAATCAGGATCGGCTCAAACGCCTGGATGCCCAAGCGGTGCAGCGTAGGAGCACGGTTCAACAGAACCGGGCGGTCCTTGATGACTTCCTCGAGCGCTTCATAGACCTCGGGGCGGTTGCGCTCGATGAAGCGCCGGGCGCCCTTGACGTTGGCTGCATAGTTGTGGCTCACCAGCCGGGAAATCACAAACGGCCGGAATAGTTCCAGCGCCATGCTCTTCGGCAGACCACACTGATAGAGTTTCAACTGCGGGCCGACCACGATCACAGAACGGCCGGAATAGTCCACGCGCTTGCCGAGCAGGTTGCGGCGGAAGCGGCCTTTCTTGCCCTTGAGCATGTCGCTCAGGGAGCGGAGTTCACGCCGGCCGCGGCGGCTGAGTGCCTTGCCGCGCTGGCTGTTGTCAATCAGGGAATCCACCGCTTCCTGCAACATACGCTTCTCGTTGCGGACGATCACGTCTGGTGCACCAAGTTCAAGCAGGCGCTTGAGACGATTGTTGCGGTTGATGACCCGCCGGTACAGATCGTTCAAATCCGACGTGGCAAAGCGGCCGCCATCCAGTTGCACCATCGGGCGCAGGTCCGGCGGGATGACGGGCAGGACGGTCATGATCATCCACTCCGGGCGATTGCCGGAACGGCGGAAAGCTTCTACCACCTTCAGTCGGGAAGTCGCCTTCTTGCGCTTCTGCTTGGATTTCGTTGTCCTGACTTCATGCCAGAGTTCTTCAGAGAGTTTATCCAGGTCGAGGCGGCGCAGGATATCGTAGAAAGCCTCGGCGCCCATGTCGGCGCGGAAGACCTGGCCCCAGCGCTGTTTCAGTTCGCGGTAGCGGGTCTCACCCAGGAAGGTGAACGGACGCAGTTCCATCAGTTCGTCGCGTTGATGGGCGTTCGCGTCGTGACTGGTGGAGGTCTGGTCTTCTAGGAGGCTGCGAAGAGCATTCATCTCCTCATCGGCTCCCGCCTTGATCGTAGCAGCTTCCATCTTAACGGCTTCCAGGGCGCGCAGTTTCTCATCCTTGAGTTCGTTCTCGATGGCTTCCAACCGTCCCTGGACGAACTTCTGCACTTTGCCGAGATGCGTCGCGCCGGCTTTGATGCCAGCATCAACGATCACCGTGCCTGTGCTGCCGAAAATGACGGCCTCTTTGAGTACCTGGCCTTTGTTATCCTGGAGATAGCGTTCCAACCGCTGGCCTTCCTGAATGATCGGCTCCAGCTTGGCAGCAATTTGCTCATCGTACTGGCGCTCCATCTCAACCTTGCGGGCTTGGAGTTCGGCCTGTTTCTTATCGCGGGCTGTCTTGATTTCGGCAATCTTGGAATTAATGACTGCCGCCTGCTCCCGTTCGGAAACGGAGATTTCATCTTCCAGGCGCTTGAGGGCTTTCTGACGGGCATCCTCGTCCACATAACTGACGATATATTGGGCAAAGTACAGCACCCGGTCCAGGTTGCGGCGGGAGATGTCCAGCAGCATGCCCAGGTATGAGGGAATTCGCCGCGTGTACCAGATGTGGGCCACGGGCGTTGCCAGCATGATGTGCCCCATGCGCTCGCGGCGTACCGACGAGCGGGTCACTTCCACACCGCACTTATCGCAGGTGATGCCTTTATAACGGGGGTTTTTATATTTACCGCAGTAGCATTGCCAGTCACGCGTCGGGCCAAAGATAGCCTCACAGAACAGGCCATCTTTCTCCGGGCGCAGGCGGCGGTAGTTGATGGTTTCGGGTTTCAGAACCTCGCCGTATGACCAGGTAAGGATGGTTTCCGGAGAAGCAAGACTGATGCGTAATGAAATGAGTCCCTTGGTTTCCACTCGACCGTCTCCTCATCTTGCAAACTCGACACCTGCGACTGACACCCCTTGCTCCAACATTCAAGTGATGCCAGAGACACGTAAAAGCAAGCGCTTCGAAGTCTTGGGCTTCAAGCGCTCGCTGAACGTCGCAGATAATGGTTGTCTCTCAATGAAGTCGAATTATACTTGTCCGGTCTAATTACGTCAAGAGATGCGGAGCAAAATTCATGAACTGCCCATCCCGCCCCATATCATTCAAATTTTAGCAATTGCAGTACATCTTGCAGCGCAGCCTCAAAAATCTCCCCCATTGTCTCTTGTGGGACCCGGTACCGCCCACCGAAAGACCCGTCGCCGTAGACTTCCCGGGCCATTTGCGCATCCATGATGTCGGATGGCACATGCGGTGGGGTTTTCTCGCCCTCCGGCAGGTCGGCCACAATGGTGAAGGGGAAAGCCTCCAGCCAGTTGGCATGGCTTGGTTTGAGCTCATGACGAATGGCGACTTCCTCCACACTATGGGCCATCCACCAGGCATACCACTGCATTTTAAGTTCCGGCAATTCGTTGGCGAGTTCTATCAGGCGCGCTTTCAAACCGCTGTTGCCACCATGACCGTTCAGGACGAGGACACGCTTGAAGCCCTGCCCATACATTGACCGGAGGATATCCTCCACCGCGTCCATCAATGTGGACAACCGCAGGCTGAGCGTGCCGGGGTAGTTGAGAAAGTACGGGCTGGAGCCAAAGTTCATTGGCGGCGCGACCAGCACCCCGGTCTGTTTCGAGGCGGCGTCCGCCAGAGCCAGCGGTATTTTTACGTCCGAGAGCAGGGACAGATACCCGTGCTGTTCACACGCCCCCACCACCAGCATCAGCCGGTCGTCATGCTTGAGATATTCTTCCACATCCATCCAGTTCAGTTCTTCGATTCGCATAACGCAATTATAATCGTCTTATGCCTGAACCCATCCCCATCCCGCCGCTTTTCCTCGAGCGCATGTCCCGCTTTCTCGATAACGAGTATCCCGCCTTCGCCGAGTCTCTGACGCATGACCCCGTGCATGGGCTGCGGGTAAACACGCTAAAACTATCAGCAGACGAGTTCCTGAAAATTTCCCCTTTCCCGCTGGGCGACAAGGTGGCGTGGTGCGATTCTGCCTTTACCCTCACTCCATCCCCTCTCCCAGCGGAAGAGGGGCGAGGGATAAGGGAACCCGGCAAGCATCCTTACCACCTGGCCGGACTGTATTACCTGCAAGACCCGTCTGCCATGTCGGCGGCGGAGCTGCTCGGCCCCCGGCCGGGCGAGCGCGTCCTGGACCTGGCCGCCGCCCCCGGTGGCAAGACCACTCATATTGCTTCCCTGATGCAGGGACTGGGTCTGCTGGTGGCCAACGAGATCAAGACAAAGCGCCTTAATCATCTGGTGGTCAATGTGGAACGCTGGGGTGCGGCCAATCTGGTCGTCACCAACGAGACCCCCGAACGGGTGGCCGACCGTTTCGGCGCCTATTTCGACCGGGTGATCGTGGACGCGCCCTGCTCCGGCGAAGGCATGTTCCGCAAGGATATGCGGGCGCGACTCGACTGGTCGGAGGAGATGGTGGCGGGCTGCGCCGTGCGCCAGACGAACATCCTGCGCGTGGCAGCCCATCTGGTCCGCCCGGGAGGACACCTGCTCTATTCCACCTGCACCTTCGCCCCCGAAGAAGACGAAGCCGTGATTGCCCGGTTTTTGCAGGAACATCCCGATTTTGAAGTGGAAGCCCTGCCGCAGTTGGCCGGGTTTATGCCGGGGAAACCAGAGTGGTTGAGTCTCACCACAGCCCCTTTCGGGGGTAATAAGAGTACGGAGCACACAAAGAAAAGCAAAAAAGACTCTGTAGACTCTGGAGAGGATTGTCCTCTGCGCGGCGCGGTGCGGCTCTTCCCCCACCGGCTGTCCGGCGAGGGACATTTCGCTTGTCTCCTGCAGCGCAAGGACGGTCCCGCAGACGAGTTGACATTCCCCTGGCGTTCGGCAAAAATCCCAACCCTGGAGTGGAAGGTCTGGCAGGCGTTCCGGGAGGAGACCCTGGGCGTGGATTTCCCCTCCGAGCGCCTGCGCATGCAAGGGGACCGGTTGTATTTCGTGCCGGAAAATGTTCCTGATTTGAAAGGGTTGCGTGTGACGATTCCGGGTGTCTGGCTGGGAAACTTCAAAAAGGAGCGCTTCGAGCCGGCCCATCCGCTGGCTGTGTTTCTGCGGCCTGGGCAGGCACGCAATGTACTGGCGCTCTCCTCAGACAGCCGCGAGATGGCTGCCTATTTTCGAGGCGAAAGCCTGCCCTCTGAGGGCAGGCCCGGCTGGACGCTCGTCACTGCAGACGGCTGGCCGCTCGGCTGGGGCAAGCGCGTGCAGGGCGTGGTGAAGAACCATTTTCCGAGAGGCTGGCAAATCTATTCATGAGTGGTACTATGCACGAAAAACGTTTTGAAGGTGACATTGCTCGCTTGCGCAATCCTGAAAGAATTGCCCGTCTCGAAGTGGAACGGGGCGTTACTTTGTGTCTGGAAGGGGCGCAGATCAAATGTGTGCTGGATGTCGGTACTGGGACCGGATTATTTGCCGAGGCGTTTGCAAAGCGCGGACTGGCTGTCTCCGGCGTGGACGTCAATCCAGAAATGCTCCCGGTGGCTCGGACCTATGTTTCGGTCGGCGACTTCTGCGAGTCATCCGCCGAGGCACTGCCCTTCGCCAGTGCCGCCTTTGACCTGATCTTCATGGGACTACTACTGCACGAATCGGACGAACAGCTCCAGGTGTTGGGCGAGGCCCGCCGCGTGGTGCGCACACGGGTGGGTATCCTGGAATGGGCCTATCGCGAAGAAGACTTTGGCGCACCACTGGTACATCGTTTGGCTCCAGAAATTTTGGCGGAGTTGGCGAAGGAGGCGGGGTTCAGTCAGTGTGAGGCGATTCCCCTGACGAAGCTGGTGTTTTACCGGTTGACTGTCTAGCTGTACCGGGCGGCCGGAACAAGAAAAAATGTAGTGGCGACCAACTGATCGCCACTACGGGGTTTACACCACAATATTCACCAGTTTCTTCTGCGCCACGATCACTTTCTTCGGCGGCTTACCATCAAGGAATTTCTGCACGGCCTCGCTCGCAAGCGCGGCGGACTTGATATCTTCTTCGCTGGCATCTGCCGGAACAACAACCCGGTCGCGTAGTTTGCCGTTGACCTGCACTGGCACCTGGATGACCTCCTCGCGTGCCAGGTCCGCGTCCCAGGAGGGCCAGGCCTGCTGGTGGACACTGCCTTCATGTCCGGTCAGCTGCCAGAGTTCCTCAACAATGTGCGGGGCGGCGGGAGCCAGGATCACCATCAGCGTTTCCAGCGCCTGCTGGTAGGTTGATGTTTTCCAGGTTCTGTCCCGCTGTCGATCGCCCAGGGTGTTGACAAATTCCATCAGCGTGGAAACCATTGTGTTCAGCCGAAAAGTCTCAATCCGTTCTGTTACGCCGCGGATGGTCTGGTGCATTTTACGCTCCAACTCATCATCTTTGGTCTGCGGCTGGTTGCCTGCCTGCTCCCAGGTATCGGTGTACAACCGCCATATCTTCTCCAGGAATCGGCTTGTCCCATTGATGCCTTCCATGCTCCAGTTCACATCCTGGTCGAAGGGCGCCATGAACATTTCGTAAATGCGCAGGGAGTCCGCGCCGTAGGTATCGACGACCGCGTCCGGCGTGATGGTATTGCCGCGGCTCTTGGACATGCGTTGGCCGTCCGGACCCATCAGCTGGCCCTGATTCATCAGTTTGGCAAAAGGTTCGCGGAAGGGTACCAGGCCGGCGTCGGCCATGACCTTGGTCCAGAAACGGGCATACAGTAGGTGCAGCACGGCGTGCTCAGCCCCGCCCACATACAGGTCAACCGGCATCCAGTAGTTCATGCGTGCCGGGTCGAACGGGCCCTGCTGGAAATCCGGGCTGGTAAAGCGCAGGAAATACCACGACGAGCAGGCAAAACCGCCCATCGTGTCGGTCTCGCGTTGTGCCGCTCCGCCACAGGTTGGGCAGGTTGTATTGACGAATGCAGACAGGCGTGCCAGGGGTGAGCACCCGCTGCCGTCCGGTCTGAAATCCTCCATCGGAGGCAGCAGCACGGGTAACTGGTCTTCGGGTACGGGTACTTCGCCGCACTTCGGGCAGTGGATTATGGGGATTGGCGCGCCCCAATAGCGCTGGCGAGAGATCAACCAGTCGCGCATGCGGTATTTCACCGTTCGCTTGCCCAGGTCTTTGGATTCGATATGTTCGCAGATGCGCTGGAGAGCCTCACCGCTGGGCAGCCCGTTGAATGGGGCTGAGTTAACCATTTTCCCTTCGGCGGGGAAGGCCTCGGTCATTTCCGACCCTTCAATGGATGAGCCTTCCGGGGCGATGACGACCCGCACCGGTAACCCGAACTTGCGGGCGAACTCGAAGTCGCGCTGGTCGTGAGCCGGTACGCCCATGATGGCACCCGTGCCGTAGCCCATCATCACGTAGTCCGCCGCCCAGACCGGTATGTGTTCTCCGTTGAGCGGGTTCTCCACATATCCACCGGTGAAGACGCCGGTTTTCTCGCGGCTTTCGCTCATGCGGTCCACTTCACTCTGTCGCATGGCCTGGGCAATGTAGGCTTGAACTTCTTCCCGTTGGTCAGGTGTTGTGATTCGTTCGACCAGTGGATGTTCTGGGGCTAACACAAAAAAGGTCACGCCATAGATGGTATCTGGTCGGGTCGTAAATACCGCAATCTGCTCCTTGTTCAAAGATTGTTCACTGACCACTGAAAACTGGATTTCCGCGCCCTCTGAGCGCCCAATCCAGTTGCGCTGCATGATGCGGATTCGCTCCGGCCAGTCCACGGTATCCAGGCCGGTGATCAGTTCATCTGCATAGGCGGTGATCTTGAAATACCAAGCCGGGATCTCGCGCTTGGTCACGCCTTCGTGGCCACGCCAGCAGACCCCACCCGCTGCCTCATGACTGGAAAGCGTTGTCTGGCAGGTGGGGCACCACCACTGCCAGTTCATATCGCGGTAGGCCAGCCCGCGCTTGTAGAGCAGCAGGAAGAACCATTGCGTCCAGCGGTAGTAACCTGGGTCGGAAGAATCAACCTCTCGCGACCAATCGTAACTGGTGCCGATCAGGCGCATCTGGCGCTTGTAATTGGCCGTGTTGCGGTCAGTTGTCTGGCGGGGGTGGATGCCGTTGGCAATCGCGTGCTGTTCAGCTGGTTCACCAAACGCGTCCCAGCCCATTGGGTGCAGGACGTTATAACCTTTCATGCGTTTGAAGCGGGAGATCACATCGGTGGGTACATAGTTGCGGCAGTGCCCAACATGCAGACCCTCGCCGGAGGGGTAGGGGAAGAAATCCAGGCAATAGTACTTTGGCTTGTTGCTGCCATCCGTGGCGCGATATAACCCGTCTTTTTCCCATTGTTCCTGCCACTTGGGTTCTATCTCTTGGGGATTGTAATTATTGCTCATTCTTTGTCCTTATGAATAATCTCAATTCCGTTTTCGACCGCGAATGGGTGCCAAGGATTAAAAATTCCCTCGTGTGACTTTGTGCCCTTCGTGTTTAAATCTCTTAAGCCCCGTTAGGAGGCGCGCGAGAAAACAGGGCTGCACTTCGTTTCTGTTTCTGGCAATCTCTAACATTTCACGCCTCCTTCCGTTATCAAACAAAATCCCTTCATCCACTCAGGGACGAAGGGTTAGCTCCGCGGTACCACCCCGAATTGTCTAACAAGTCCTTTTGATCTTACAAGTCTTACAGGTCGGACCTGTTGGACTAATGGACATGCTAGACCGCTCGTCCGCTGTAACGGGCTGTTCCGGCGCTGACTACTGGATTCACCAGCGCAGTCTCTCTTGCGAGGGCAGGCGAGTTCAGTCTCTCGCACCCGTCAGGGTGTTGGGCGCTCCCGCTTGCGCTGTGAAGGGCTTCCACCTCGCTCTCCCTTCTCGCTGACGGAATGACCTACTACTCCTGTCATGACTATCAATTTATTGCGGCCATTATAGCACAATCGCGATTAGATCAAATCGCGATTGCATGTGGACCCAGCGAGATTCGAACTCGCGACCTTCTCAATGCCATTGAGACGCGCTCCCAACTGCGCTATGGGCCCATATTCAGTTTTCCAGAAGGCAGTAAGCAGAAAGCAGGTGGAGGTTTTGTTTGCTGCTAGCTGCATTTTGTCTGCTGCCCGCTGGCTGTGGACCTGAGGGGATTCGAACCCCTGGCCTCCTCAGTGCGATTGAGGCGCGCTCCCAACTGCGCTACAGGCCCATTCTTGGGCGAACGGTATTCTACCTGAGTGAGGTAGGAATGTCAAGGAAACATCCAAAGC
>JADGQD010000169.1 GCA_017882065.1 Anaerolineales bacterium
TGAATTGTTCCTCACTCGTTCCTCAAAAACAATTCCCTGCTTGACTGCCAGGTACGCTGCGTTGGTTTTCTGATAATAATCGGAGCAATAGGTCATATTCCAAGCATGACCTCCGTCACTTGTATGGTAACCGGGCTGATAATACAATATAAGAAGATAAACATTAGCTTATTTTTAGGAAAGGAATGCCCTATGCAAATCACACGTCAGGCTGACTATGCCATCCGCGCCGTCCGATACCTTGCCAAGTACGGTTCAAGCCAGCGCATCGCTACTTCCACCATAGCAAGGGAAATGAAAATCCCGGCCTCCTTCCTGGCCAAGATTATCTCGCAGTTGTCCATCGCTGGCCTGCTGCGTACCTCACGCGGTGCGCGCGGCGGCGTTTCGCTGGCGCGTGAGCCGAAGGAAATTTCCCTGCTGGTTGTGGTCGAAGCAATTGATGGGCCAATCCTGCTCAATGAATGCGTTGGAACCAATAAACCATGCGATTTCGAGGATGAATGCCTGGTCCATCCGATCTGGCTTGAGGTGCAGCAAGCTCTGGTTAAGCGCTTGCGTGACACCCGCTTCGACGTTCTGTATAATTAATCTCGAGCATTGCGCATCGCCGTCCAGCGCAAGCCGGACGGCGTTTTGTTATCCAGGATAAATGTCTTGAAACGATTCGCCTGAAAGCCCCTCCCTGCGTATAATAGCAGGGAGGGAATTCTTTTCTTTCGACAGGAGACGTAGCATGTCCGCACCTCGCACCGTCCGCGCCCCGCGCGGCACAACTCTCACCTGTAAATCCTGGCTGACCGAAGCCGCCTACCGCATGATCCAGAACAACCTCGACCCGGATGTGGCCGAACGCCCGCAGGACCTGGTCGTCTACGGCGGGCGCGGACAGGCAGCCCGCAACTGGGAATGTTTCGACGCCATCCTCGAGTCGCTTAAAAATCTCGAAGACGACGAGACACTGCTGGTGCAATCCGGCAAACCGGTGGCGGTTTTCAAGTCCCATAAAGACGCGCCGCGCGTCCTCATCGCCAACTCCAACCTCGTCCCGCACTGGGCCACCTGGGAGCACTTCGATAAACTGGCTGCCCAGGGACTGATCATGTACGGGCAGATGACCGCCGGTTCGTGGATCTACATCGGCACGCAGGGCATCCTGCAAGGCACGTACGAAACCTTCGGCGCTTTGGCCAAACTCAAAGGCTGGGGCTCGCTTAAGGGTAAGTTCTGCCTGACGGCCGGTCTCGGCGGGATGGGCGGGGCCCAGCCGCTGGCCATCACCATGAACGAGGGCGTCGGCCTCATCGTCGAAGTGGACCCGGCGCACGCCAAGCGCCGCCTCGACAGCGGTTTCGTGGACCGGGTGGTGAATAACCTCGAAGAAGCGATGACCCTCGTCGAGGAATTCACGGATAAAGAAAAGCCGCAGTCCATCGGCCTGATCGGCAACGCCGCTGACATCTATCAGGAACTGGCCATGCGCGGCGTCATCCCCGACGTGGTGACAGACCAAACCTCGGCCCACGAGGCGCTCATGTACGTCCCCACCGGGCTGTCGGTGGCCGCCGCGGACCAACTCCGCAAGTCCAACCCCGAAGATTACAAAAAGCGGGCGATGGCTTCCATGGCGCAACATGTCAGAGCCATGCTCGAATTCCAGCGCAAGGGCGCCGAAGTATTCGACTACGGCAACAACCTGCGCCAGCAGGCCTACAACTACGGCGTGACCGACGCCTTCGAGTTCCCCGGCTTCGTCCCGGCTTACATCCGCCCGCTGTTCTGCGAGGGCAAGGGACCCTTCCGCTGGGTGGCCCTCTCCGGCGACCCTGAGGACATTTATAAGACGGACGCGGCGGTGCTGGACCTGTTCCCTGCCGACGACCACCTGCGCCGCTGGCTGAAGCTGGCGCGCGAAAAAGTCCCGTTCCAGGGACTGCCGGCGCGCATCTGCTGGCTCGGCTATGGAGAACGCCTCAAGGCCGGACTGAAATTCAACGAGATGGTGGCGAACGGGATCCTGAAAGCGCCCATCGTTATCGGGCGCGACCACCTCGACTGCGGCTCGGTCGCCAGCCCGAACCGCGAGACCGAGGCAATGAAGGACGGCTCGGATGCCATCTCCGACTGGCCCATCCTGAACGCCATGATCAACGCCGTCGGCGGAGCCACCTGGGTCTCGTTCCACCACGGCGGCGGGGTGGGCATCGGCTACAGCCAGCATGCCGGTCAGGTCATCGTTGCCGACGGCACACCCGAAGCCGCCAAACGGCTGGAGCGCGTTCTGACCACCGACCCTGGTATGGGCATCGTCCGCCACGCCGACGCCGGATACGAGATCGCCATCGAAGCAGCCAGGAGGCATGGCATCCAGATGCCAATGCTGAAGTGATTTGCGCACAGGCGCAGCCTGCTGCGCCTCTGCGGTTTCATACCCATTCTGCGGTACAATTCTGCCTTAATTTGTTTAACCGGAGTTGGTAAAAAATGGCAACCAAACGAATTGCAGTCCTCACCAGCGGCGGCGACGCCCAGGGCATGAATGCGGCCGTGCGGGCCGTGGTGCGTACCGCATTGGATAAAGGGGCTGAAATCTTCGCAATTTACGAGGGGTACCAGGGACTGATCGAGGGTGGCGACTGTATCCAAAAGATGGACTGGAACTCGGTCGGCGGGATTTTGCACCGCGGCGGGACCATCATCGGGACAGCTCGTAGCGAAGAGTTCCGCACCCGTGAGGGACGCCAAAAAGCAGCCCGCAACTTGATCCAAAATGGGATTGACGGGCTGGTCGTCATCGGCGGCGACGGCTCGCTGACCGGGGCAAACGTCTTTCGTCAGGAATGGCCCTCACTGGTAGACGAGCTTGCCAAAAGCGGCGAGATCAGCACCAAGATCGCCGCCGCGCACCCCAGCCTGTTCATCGTCGGGTTGGTCGGTTCGATTGACAATGATTTCTCCGGCCCCGATATGACCATCGGCGCCGACAGCGCCCTGCACCGTATCACCGAGGCGGTGGACGCCATCACCAGCACCGCCGCCAGCCATCAGCGCACCTTCATCGTCAAAGTGATGGGACGCAACTGCGGTTACCTGGCGTTGTACAGCGCTCTGGCTACCGGAGCCGATTGGGTGCTGATCCCCGAAGCGCCGCCGGACACGGACAACTGGCAGGAAGTGATGGTCGAACGCCTGAAAGCCGGCACCCTGGCTGGGCGGCGCGACCACATCATCATCATTGCCGAAGGTGCCCGCGACCGCGATGGTAAATACATCGGCAGTACTGACGTCCAACGCGTGCTGGAAGAGCACCTGGGCGAGGAAGTGCGCGTGACCGTGCTCGGCCACGTCCAGCGCGGTGGGCGTCCGAGCGCCTATGACCGCATCCTGGCAACCCAGTTGGGTTACGAAGCGGTTGAAACCCTGCTCAAAGCCAAACCCGAAGACGAACCCGTTGTGGTCGGTACCCGGGCCAACCACATCACCCATTTCCCGTTAATGGAATGCGTGAATAAAACTCGAGCCGTGGCCGATGCAATTGCCGCCAAAGATTACGAAAAGGCCATGAGCCTGCGCAGCACCAGTTTCAAGGATGCCTTGAACACGTTGACGACGATGGTACGCGCCCTGCCCCACCCGGCCACCCCCGGTCAAAAACGTTTCCGCATCGCCGTCCTCAATTCCGGCGCGCCCGCCCCAGGGATGAACACCGCCGCCAGGGCGGCCATCCGCCTCGGGCTGGACCAGGGCCAGTTCATGCTGGGGGTCAAGAACGGTTTCGATGGGCTGGCCAAGAACGAGGTCCAGGAAATGAACTGGATGGATGTGTCCGGCTGGGCTTCCCTGGGCGGGTCCATGCTGGGTACCAGCCGCGTCACCCCGCAGGGCAGTGACCTGTACGCCATTGCCCGCACGATCGAAAACAATTCCATCAACGCCCTGCTGGTCATCGGCGGTTGGAACGGATACGAAGCGGTCCATACCATGCTCACCTCCCGGCCCAACTTCCCGGCCTTTAACATCCCGATCATCTGCCTGCCGGCTTCGATCAACAACAACCTGCCCGGCTCGGAGTTCAGCATCGGCGCGGACACCGCCCTCAACAGCATCGTTGACGCAGTGGACAAGATCAAGCAGTCGGCGGTAGCCACCCGGCGCTGTTTCGTGGTCGAAGTGATGGGACATTGGTGCGGCTACCTGGCCCTGATGAGCGGACTGGCAACCGGCGCAGAGCGCGTCTACATGCACGAGGAAGGCGTCACGCTCAAGGAT
>JADGQD010000170.1 GCA_017882065.1 Anaerolineales bacterium
ATATCTGTTTAATTTGTTTGTGAGTTTTGTCACACGAACGAATGACTTCCCCCACTGGTATATAATAGCCTAAGAAAACATACTACATTTAGATAACCACCCAGGCCCGAATCATTTTCCGCGGCCCGGGAACTCTTTCATGAGGTGGAGCAATGCTATGAATGATCAAGTAATCGTTAACCATCCGCCATCTGCAGGGCCGGTCGCGCAAGAAGACCTCGCGCTTCTTAACGAAGTGGCCATGCTTACGCCTGGCGAGTCCCATCTGGAGATGTGCATCCAATGCGGCACCTGCGGTGGGTCATGCCCCTCCGCCAGTGCCATGGATCACACACCCCGAGCCATCTTCGCCATGCTGCGCGCTGGCATGCGGGACGACGTTATGAAAAGCAATACCCCGTGGATGTGCGTATCCTGTTACTATTGCACCGTGCGCTGCCCCCAGGATATTCACATCACCGACGTGATGTATACACTCAAGAATATGGCTCTGAAATCGAAAATGGTGCAGGATTCGACTGCGTCCGATTTTTCCAGGACATTTATCAAATATATAGAGAACTACGGGCGCAGTTTTGAAATCGGCTTGGCCGGGATCCAAAATGTCACCCACCTGCGCCTTGCCACCCGCTTGCCAAACATGGTACCCATGGCTCTCGGCATGTTGATCAAAAAAGGCATGTCTCCCATGCCGCCCAAACGCATCAAGGGTATGGACGATTTGAAGAAAATCCTGAAGCGTGCCAAAGAAATGGAGACCACATGAGCGATTACCTCTTCTATCCCGGTTGCTCGATGGAGAGCAGCGCCAAGGCCTATTATCATTCGGTAATGTCCGTCTGCAAAGTATTGGATGTTAAACTGAATGAGATTGATGATTGGAACTGCTGCGGTGCTACTGAGTACCTTTCTCTTGACCTGACACCGGCTTACGCACTCATCGCCCGTAATCTGGCTTTGGCTGAGAAGCAGGCCAACGGCTCGAATACGATCGTGGCACCCTGCTCCGCCTGCTATTTAAATCTCTCGAAAGCTGACCATTACATGCACGAGGACAAAGCTTTCGGAGAAAAAATAAACACAGCCTTGGCCGCTGGCGGCTTGCATTATGACCCCGGCCAACTGGTTGTCCGCCACCTTCTGGATGTGGTTATCAACGAAGTCGGGATGGACAAGGTCAAGGAGAAGGTCATCAAACCATTGACCGGTCTGCGCGTGGCGCCTTATGTCGGCTGCATGTTACCCCGCCCGGACTATAACAAGCGCTACTCTGACAGCGAGCACCCTTACGAACTGGATGACCTGCTCAAAGCCATGGGCGCCGAAGTCATCGACTTCCCACTCAAGACCGCCTGCTGCGGTGGCCATATGACGCAGATCGGGCCCAACACGGCTTTTGAACTGATCCGGCGGCTGATTTCCTCTGCCGATGAGTACAAGGCTGATGTGTTGGTGGCACTCTGCCCAATGTGCCAGATGAACCTGGATGCCTTCCAAGGCCAGATGAACGGACACTTCCACACCAATTACCACATACCGATCCTGTTCTTCACACAATTAATGGGGCTGGCCTTCGGTGAAAAACCCGAAAATCTGGGTTTTGGCTCCGAGTTTGTCAGCGCCCACGAGGCGATGAAGCGCATCGGCATCCAGACTCCGATGCCAGAAGGAACCAAACCCGCACCGAAGAAACCAGCCGGTCTGCCGATGCCCCCGCCGCGTGCCCGCGCTGGGCAGAAAGTCACTATTGGTAACGAGGAGGCGAGTGAATGAGCGCCGAAGAGAAGAAACCCAAAGAACGCATTGGCGTGTACATCTGCCACTGCGGTAGCAATATCGCCGGTGTGGTCAATGTCGCCGAGGTCAGCAAGTGGGCCTCCGATAACCTGGCCGACCAGGGTGTAGTCGTCTCGCGCGATTATAAGTTCATGTGCTCCAGCCTGGGTCAGGAGCTGATCCAGAAGGACATCAAAGAGCAAAAACTGACCCGCGTCGTTGTGGCAGCCTGCTCACCGCACCTGCACGAAAGAACCTTTCGCAATGCCTGCAAAGGCGCCGGTCTGAACCCCTACCTGTGCGAACTGGTTTCCGTTCGCGAACAGGACTCGTGGGTGCATACTGATAAAGCTGCTGCCACGGCAAAAGCCAAAGCCATTGTCGCGGGTGGCGTAGCCCGCGTGATATATCACGAACCACTCGAACCGCTGCATGTCCCAATTCATCCGGCCACGCTGATCGTTGGCGGTGGGATCGCCGGTATCCAGGCCGCCCTCGAAATTGCAGACGCCGGCTTCCCGGTCTACCTGGTGGAGCGCGAACCGTCCATCGGCGGGCACATGGCTCAATTCGACAAGACCTTCCCCACCCTGGACTGCTCGGCTTGCATCCTGACGCCCAAAATGGTGGACGTCGGCAACCATCCCAACATCACTTTGCTGACTTGGTCCGAGGTCCAGAAAGTGGATGGGTATGTTGGTAACTTTGCCGTCACCATCAATAAGCGCGCCCGCTATGTTAAGACCGCCGACTGCACCGGCTGCGGCATCTGCTGGGAGAAATGCCCGAAGAAAGTCATTGATGACAAGTTCGAGGCTGGTCTCGGCTACCGCAAGGCCGTTTACACGCCGTTCCCGCAAGCCGTGCCCAAATACCCGGTCGTTGATGACATCAACTGCACCTACTTCCAGAAGGGTACCTGCAAAGCCTGCGAGAAGTTCTGCCCGACCAACGCCATTGATTTCGCCCAGAAAGACGAAATCATCACCGTCGAGGTGGGTAACATCATCCTAGCCACCGGCTGGGACCTGTTCGATGCCCGCCGTGTCCCGAACTACGGTTACGGACGGCTGGCGAACGTCTTCTCCAATATGGAGTTCGAACGCCTGAGCAACTCCGCCGGCCCAACGGGCGGTAATATTGTCCTGCGGGATGGCAAGACCACCCCGAAATCGGTCGGCATCGTCCACTGCGTGGGCTCGCGCGACAAGAACTACAATAACTACTGCTCTGCCATCTGTTGTATGCAGAGCCTGAAATTCGCCCATCTCGTCCACGAGAAGACCGGGGCTACTGTCTACAACTTCTACATTGATATCCGCACCCCCGCCAAGGCCTACGATGAGTTCTACCAGCGCATCATCGAGGAAGGAACATTGTTCGTACGCGGTAAGGTAGCCGAAATTACCGACGCCGCCCGCAATCCCGGCGAGGAAGGCAAGCTCATTATCCAGGTCGAGGACACGCTGGTCGGTAAACAGCGTCGTATCCCGGTGGATATGGTCATCCTGTCCTCGGGCCTCGAACCCCGTGCTGGCTCGAAGGAACTTGCCAAGATCTTCGGTATTTCCTGCTCGGCCGACGGCTGGTACATCGAACGTCACCCCAAGCTGGACCCGGTTGCAACCATGACCGAAGGCGTTTACATCGCCGGTTGTGTGCAGGGCCCGAAAGACATCCCGGCCAGCGTTGCCCAAGGCGCAGCCGCAGCGGCCCGCATCCTGGGCAAGATCCAGCAGAAGGAAATTGCCCTCGAACCCGTACGCGCCATCATCATCGAAGAGAAGTGCTCCGGTTGCCGAATCTGCAACACCCTGTGCCCGTTCAATGCCATCCTCTTCCACGAAGATAAAATGGTCTCGGAAGTCAACCCGGCCCTGTGCCAGGGCTGTGGTACCTGTGTGGCAGCCTGCCCGGCAGGAGCCATCACCGGTACAGGCTTCTCCAATGAGCAAATCTTATCGCAGATCGATGGCTTGCTGCTCTTGACTCTCGACAAGAAGAAGGAGGCAGCGGTCGTGTAACGGTCCCCGTTCCACCTGCTGAGGAAACCCTATGACTGAAGAAACCAAACCCTTCGAACCCGTCATCATCGGCTTCACCTGCAACTGGTGTTCGTACCGCGCTGCCGATATGGCCGGTATTGCCCGCATGAAATATGCACCCAACGTGCGCCTGATCCGCCTGATGTGCTCCGGCCGTCTCGATCCCACGTTCGTTTTCAAAGCCATTGCCGGCGGTGCAGACGGTGTGCTGGTCTCCGGCTGCCATCCAGGTGATTGTCACTACTCCACCCAGAACTACAAGGCCATGCGCCGCTTCCAATTAATGAAGCGCGTCCTAACCCAGATGGGCCTTGAGCCCGGACGCCTGAAACTGCTGTGGGCCAGCGCCGCTGAAGGCCAGATGTTCGCCAATGAAATCACCAAGTTCGTCGAGGAAGTCCGGGCGCTCGGTCCGCTGAATTGGAACAAAGCCGGCGC
>JADGQD010000171.1 GCA_017882065.1 Anaerolineales bacterium
GGTGATCGCACCCAGCAGTACCTGGCGGTAGATCTGACTCTGCACCCGGCGGCCAACCTCCTGCGCCGGAAGGGCCGGAGCGTTTCCACCCAGGCGGGTCAATTCGCTCTGCCCCCAGACCTGCCGCTGGGCCTCCTGGGCACGTTGCAGGTGCTCCAGCACATCCTCTTCCAGGGTGGCGGAGTTGGCGTTTGCCAGCAGTTCTCCTGCCAGATGGACATAGTTCAGGCGGCTGAAGATCTGACGCACCTGGCGATGGGTTTTCGAGTCGAAGGAGGTGCTTGAGCCCTGTGCGATCAACCCGAGCAGGCGGTACCTGGCCTGGTCATCGCGCTCCGGCAGGCGCTCGAGGGCAGCTTCAAGTTCGTGGACGATTTGCCCGTCTGCCCCGAGCAGTTTCTCTTCGCGCCCGATGAGCACTTGCCGGACGCGCTCTTCGATATTGGTAGCAACATTCTCCCACTCGAGTTCTTGCAGTTCGGTTGTGTTCAGTCCGAGCGATTCGCCGAGGCGGAATTCGATGGTATTGGCGAGACGGGTGATATTCGTGGAGGTGACATAGGCCTCCACCTGGGCATGCAGTTCCTCAGACAGGTCCTTCGTGTCGTTGACCAGTTGCGTCAACTGGGTCGAATCCAGCCGGAAGGGGACGCGCACCAGCCCGGAGAGTTCATCCAGGATGACGTTCGGGCGGCGGGTCTCGTTTTCGTTATTGTCGGCCAGGCCATCCAGGGCGGTATCCAGCGAATCGGTCCGGTCATCGATCTGGGGTTGCAGGTTCTCACCCGTGTTGTCAATCTGTTCCAGGACGGTGTTGAGGAAGTGGACCTGGTCAGCCTCGAGGGCGCGCCTGGCCAGATCTCGCAGAGCAGTTGGCAGGTCCGCAGATGAAGCGTTTAGTTCGTCCAGCAGAAGTTTGTATGTGTATGACGGGAAGAGGCCGTTGGGAGTGATGAAGGACGGCTGGATCTGGTCCAGCCAGGCCAGGAAGCGCCAGAATTCCTCGCTGGCGGCCACTTCCTTGGCCCGGCGCTGGACTTCCTGTCTCAGCAGTTCGTTCACATCCTCGACCAGGTCTTCCTTCTCAAAGACACGGTTGCGCTGGTCGTAGATGCGCTGGCGTTGGGCATTGAGCACATCATCGTATTCGAGCAGGTGTTTGCGGACGTCGAAGTTGGCGCCTTCCACCCTATGCTGCGACTGCTCGATCATGTTGGTGACTATGCGGTGCTGCATGGGGTAATCGTCGTCGATCTTGAAGCGCTCCATCACGCCCTTCACCTGGTCGCCGCCGAACATGCGCATCAGGTCGTCTTCGAGGGACAGGAAGAAGCGCGACGAGCCGGGATCGCCCTGGCGGGCGGCGCGGCCGCGCAGTTGGTTGTCGATACGGCGCGCCTCGTGACGTTCGGAGCCGATGACGTGCAGGCCGCCGCGGGCGCGCACGCGTTCCATATCTTCAAAATATTGCAGGAAGTGCTTGACTTCGGCGTCGTAGATGCTGTAGACGGCCGGGTCGGCTTTTTGCAGGGCTTCGCGGCGTTCCTGCAGAGACATGTCGTACGGGTCTTTGTACCCGGCCTTGCGCAGCACACGCGCCACGGCGGCGATCACCTCTTCCGCCAGGTCGCCGCCCAATTTGATGTCCACGCCGCGCCCGGCCATATTGGTGGCGATGGTCACTGCGCCGAAGGCTCCCGCCCCGGCGATGATCTGGCTTTCCTCGGTGTGCTTGCGGGCATTCAGCACTTGATGCGAGACTCCCCCCTGTAGTACCGCCTTTAGCCGGTTTTCATCCGATTCTTCCAGCCCCAAAATCTTGCCCAGGCGGGTCAGGTTGGCCTGGTCTTCGGGGTTGAGGGAAAGACCGAGTTCCTTCGCCAGCGGGCGCAGGTCTTCAGGGCGTGCTTGTTCGATCGGTTTGTTGAGCGCTTCAAGTTCCGGGATGATACGCCCGTCCTCGAAGCGGTCGTTCTTTTCCAGCCAGGCATGGCGGAGCAGGAGGATCTGCATCAGGCGGCGAACCGGCTCGGCGCGCAGACGGCTCGACAGGCGTTCCGAACCCTCGACCGAGGTGGTGCCGACCAGGAGCGGGCGTCCCATGCTGTGGTACACGACGATCTCGCGCACAAGCGACCGCAATTTGGCTTCCACACTGCGGTAGATGATATCCGGGTAATCCTTGCGCCTCCAGAAGACGACCTCCCGCCCGGGGTCGTCGTTACGGGCGAAATAGGCGTACGCGTACCCCTCCTCGTCTTTGGCCTTGACCTCCACCAGCGCTGCGTCAGACCCGAAGGCCTGGTATTCCAGGTTGGTGGGGATGGGCAGGACCGGCAGTTTGTAGATCTTGTCGAACTCTTCCGCCTCGGTCAGGGCCGTACCGGTCATGCCGGCCAGCTTGGTGTACATGCGGAAATAATTTTGCAGGGTGATCGTGGCGTAGGTCACGTTCTCGGGTTCCACCCGCACCCCTTCCTTGGCTTCCACCGCCTGGTGCAGACCATCGCTCCAGCGCCGCCCCGGCATCAGGCGGCCGGTGAACTCGTCCACGATCAGCACTTTGCCGCCCTGCACCAGATAATCCTTGTTGCGCTTGAAAAGATGCTGGGCGCGCAGGGCTTGCTCCAGGAAGCCCAGCAGGTGGGCCTGTTCGGGGGTCACATCTTCGGGGCGGTCGGGGTCGCGCAGCGGCTGGCCGAGCAACTGTTCCATGTGGGCAGTGCCGATCTCGGTCAAGGACACACTGCGGTCCTTTTCGCTGACTTCGTAATCCTCGGCCTTTAACTGGCGCACGAGCACCGCCATCTTGCCGTACCATCCCACATCCCCGGAAGCCGGGCCGGAGATAATGAGCGGGGTGCGGGCTTCGTCGATCAGGACGTTGTCCACCTCGTCCACGATGGCATAGTGGTGGCCGCGCTGGACTTTATCCTCCAGGCGGTAAACCATGTTATCGCGCAGGTAGTCGAAGCCGAACTCGGAGTTGGTACCGTAGGTGATGTCGGCGGCGTAGGCTTCCACGCGCTCCACCAGGCGCATCTCATCCTGGTCTTCATGCGGGGACTCTTTCTCCGGGTCGTACAGGAAGGCCTTCTTGCCGTTCTCGGTGGCGGCGGCCATCTGCAGGATGCCCACCGACAGGCCGAGGAAATGGTAAATGGCGCCCATCCAGCGCGCGTCACGGCGGGCCAGGTAATCATTGACCGTCACCAGGTGGACGCCGCGGCCGGTCAGCGCGTTCAGGTAGAGCGGGAGGGTGGAAACCAGGGTCTTGCCTTCGCCGGTACGCATCTCGGCGATCTTGCCCTGGTGCAGGACGATCCCGCCGATGAGCTGCACATCGTAATGGCGCTGACCGATGGTCCGTTTGGCGGCCTCGCGTACTGCCGCAAAGGCTTCGGGCAGGATTTCATCCAGGACGGCCTTCTCAACCTCCTGGCGTTCCTTCTCTTCCTGGATGCCTTCCAATTCAGTCACGAGCCGGAGGCGGAACTCGTCCGTTTTGAGGCGCAGAGCCTCATCGCTCAGGGCTTCGAATTCGGCTTCGAGCGCATTGATCTGCTCGACGAAGTCGGCGGTCTTTTCGATTTCGCGTTTATTGGGGTCGCCCCCGAAGGTTTTGACGAATTTCTGGAGCATGGAAAATCCCTTTCGGGCGGATTATAGCATGGGGTTGTAAGAGGAAGGTAAGAAAAGGTTGGATTCCACCCGCGGTTTTCACAAACTCGGGGTTTGGGGTGTTGCGGGCGGTAAAGCCGCCCGCAACACCCCAAGATCTTCTTTTCCCCCGCCTCTAGCCGAGGCGGCCACAAGCCGCCATCGGCTGTTTCGGCGCCACGAGGCGCCGAAGGAGGTGCCGCGGGCTAGGGGGTGGGGATTACCAGGCTTTCAAACTTTGTGAAAGCCATGGGACACCGGGACGGTGTGAGAGGAGGATGGACGATGGACGATGCCCCGACCGAAAAACAAATCGTTTTTCGTGCAAAAACCGGTCAAAATGCGCAAATCAAATAGCTCGAAATTCATTGAATTTTGGTTCATATCAATCACCTGAGTTATGAAAAAGCAAATTTTCATTCAAAAAACACCGTAGAGAAGGCTTCAACCGTCCATTTTCCGGGAAAAAGCGATAAAAATTCGCTCCTACGAGCCCATCCGACGCCACAACCAGGCTTTAGGGGAGGTTAACCCGAATTGTCAAAACAATT
>JADGQD010000172.1 GCA_017882065.1 Anaerolineales bacterium
AAGACACTGCTGATTGGCGGGGCGATCGGCGCGCTGGTGGGCGTGGGCGCGGCCTTCCTGCTGACCAAACGCGCCGAACAGAAAGGCCAGTGGCTGGCGATTACACCCGCTAAAGGCGTGCAACTGGGCGTGCTGCTGGCAGGGCTGATGAGGTCGATTTTGTCGTTGGGCGAGGATTAGATTGCTGGCAATGAATGATAAAAACGACCGAGGAAAACCTCGGTCGTTGTATTTACTGCTGCTTGCATAAATATCTAAACTCGCTATTATCGAATTGCAAGAAATTCTTAGAATTTTGGTTCAAATATTAACGCAGTACCCTGTAATCATCATAAACCCTTACCAATCATTTGCCTGGTCTGTAAGACTTGTCAAACCTTTCGACATATCAAACCTTTCAGATAGGCCCCCTCGGGGAAATTCAGGGCCACCGGGTGATCCGGGGCCTGCGACAAATGCTCCACGATTTGCGCCTCCACGCCCGCATCCAGGGCGGCGGAGGCGATGATTTTCTGGAACAGGTCGGCATCAATTCCACCCGAACATGAGAAAGTGACCAGAATCCCGCCGGGACGCAGGAGTTTGAAGGCCAGCAGGTTGATGTCTTTGTAGCCGCGGGCGGCTTTCTCGGCCTGGGCGGCGGTGGGTGCGAACTTGGGCGGGTCGAGGATGATCAGGTTGAAGGAGCGGGCTTCATCCCGGAATTTGCGCAGGAGTTGGAAGACGTCGCCTTCCAGTGTGGAATGGCGGTCAGCGGGGAGGGCGTTGAGCGCCACGTTTTCGCGGCACAGCGCCAGCGCGTCCGCTGAGGCATCCACAGACAGCACCGACTTTGCCCCGCCCGCCAGTGCATTGACCGTGAACCCGCCGGTGTAGCAGAAGCAGTCCAGCACATCGCGGTCTTCGGCCAGTCCGCGCAGGCGTTGACGGTTGAGGCGCTGGTCGAGGTAGAAGCCGGTCTTGTGGCCGGTTTCGAGGTTGACGTTGAATTTCAGGTCGTTTTCGAGAATGGTGATTTGGGAATGGGGGGGAAAACCGCGCAAGGGGCCGACTTTCGGAGGCAGTCCTTCAAGTTCGCGCACGTCAGCGTCGGAGCGTTCGTAGATCGTTGTCAGGCCGGTCGCTTCAAGCAGCAGGTCGGCGATGGCCTCTTTCCAGTATTCCGTCCCGGCAGTTAGCGACTGGAGCACGAGGACGTCCGCGTAGCGATCCACGATCAGGCCGGGCAGGCCGTCCGATTCGGCGTGGATGAGACGGCAGGCATCCGAAGGGGTAGGGCTGGTCCCTGCCCTAGCAAGGGCTACGCGTGTTTGGATGGCGCGTTGGATGCGACGGCGGAAGAAGTCCGCATCCACTTGCTCGGACGGGTCGAAGGTCCAGACACGCGCCCGGATCTGCGAGCTCGGGCTGTAGGCGGCGAGGGCCAGGAACTGCCCGTCTGCGGCGAGCAGGACCACGGTCTCGCCGGAGGCGGGGTTTCCGTCCAGGCGGGCAATGGCGCCGGAGAAAATCCACGGGTGACGGCGCAGGAGCGATTTCTCGCGTCCGGGTTTGAGGGTGAGGGTGGGCATAAAAATTGTAGTAGGGGCGTAATATACCCTTCAGGTAGGATGTATTGCGCCCCTACGGGTTATTGGATGATCCCGATTTCGCGCCCGGCTGTGGCGATGATGTCCAGGGCGTGGTCAATCTCTTTCGGCTCGTGCGCGGCAGTGACGGTGGCGCGCAGGCGGGCCAAGCCCTCCGGCACGGCCGGGGAGACCACTGGCAGGACGAACAGGTCCCGGTGCTGGCAGACCTGGGTCAGCTTGCAGGCGCGCTCATCGGTGCCGCATAGCACTGGCACGATGGCGGTGGTGGTCAGCAGGGTATCGAAACCAGCGCGCTTCAGCCCGTTGATAAACTGCTCACCATTGGCATTGACCTTTTCGATGCGCCAGGGTTCGTCCAGGATGACTTTGAAGGCTTCGGTGGCGGCGGCGGCCTGCCCCGGGGGCAGGGCGGCGGAGAAGATGTAGGCCCGGCTGGCATGGCGCAGGTACTGGACGAGTTCCTTCCTGCCGGCCACGTACCCGCCCACCGACGGGATGGTCTTGCTGAGCGTGCCCATTTTGATGTCCACCACGTCATCCAGGCCGAAGTGCTCCTCGATGCCGCGCCCGGTTTTGCCGAGCATGCCCAATGAGTGGGCTTCGTCAATCATCAGCCAGGCGTTGTACTTCTTGCAGAGTTCGACCGTCTTCGGCAGGTCGAGCACGTCGCCGTCCATGCTGAAAATGGCGTCAGCAACCACCAGTTTCGTCACGTCGCCCGGCGCCTGCTGGAGGCGGCGTTCCAGGTCGGCCATATCGTTGTGTTTGAAGCGACGGAACTCCGCACCCGACATGAGACAGCCGTCCACGATGGAGGCGTGGTTAAGTTTGTCGGAGATGACGTAATCGCCGCGGCCCATCAGGGTCGAGATCACGGTCAGGTTGGTGACATAGCCCGAGGAGTAGGTGACGGCCGCTTCGGTGTGCTTGAAGGCCGCGATGGTCTCTTCGAGTTCGGTGTGGACTGTCAGCGTGCCGGCCAGCAGGCGGACGCCGTTGGTGCCGGTGCCGAACTTATCTATGGCGGCCTTGGCGGCGGCGTTGATGCGCGGGTGGCCAATCAGGCCCAGGTAACTGTACGAGGCGTACATCCCCATCTCACGCCCTCTGACGATGACCCGCGAGCCGCCTTTGATCTCCTCGATCGGCTGGTTGTAAAAGTACAGGTCGTTCTCGCGCAGTTTCTTCACACGCTCGGTGAAGAAACGGATGCGGCGGGTGACGGCGTCATCGGTGGTGTGGATGTCCATGGGTGGCTCCTTGTGCAAAAAATCTGCGTAAGTATAGCACAGACTTACCGGGCTAGAACATTACGCCACACTCGTACGGGACAAGGTTCTTTTCCTGCACATCCTGAATGGTATGCGGCATTGACTGGCTGAAGGTGTAGGTCTCCTGGTAGAACCCCCCCCAACGAGTGAATGTCACGAACCGTACCTCGACCGTCTGCGCGCCGAACTTGACGGACGGGCCAACGTCCGTTAACAGGGCCGCCCGTACCCGCGAGGCTAGCGAAATCCGGTAGCCGAAGTCTCCGTTCAGGCTGGCGAGGATGTCGGTCACATCGGCTTTGTCGCAGGCGATTTGTGAGTCCCCGTAGTTGGCGTGCCAGAACAAGTAGAACTGGCTGCCCATCGTCGCCAGTACCACGAACTGGAAATAACTTTCGGGAGTATCGTCCGTCCTGACAAAATCCAGGTAACCCGTACTGTCACCGCCGGCTGCAAGGTCGGCTTCGGTGGCGTAGGGCGGCTGGCCGGCTGGGCGGACGTACAGGACCGGATAACCGCCCATCCCGTCGTAGCGGTAGACGTAGTCCAGCACGTAGCCCGGCTGCATCGAGAGATGGTCGAGCACGCGGAAGTATTGCATCACGTCGAATTCGCTGCCGGTTTTGACCGGGTTCTCGGTCTGGAAATTGGCCGGGAATTCCAACCCGCCCGTCAGGGCAGACATGGCAGCCAGTGTCGAGCTGCAGGTGGAAATGGTTCCGCTCTCCGAAGCCGGTCCACAGGCGCTGAATAGAAGCACAAAAACGAATAGTAAGTTTGATTTTTTCATGGCGTTCTCCAATCTCCACTCAGAAAGACTCGCTTTGCCCCCAAGAAGTTCCCCGACCCTATGCGACCGGTTTCAACACCACGATCGGGATGTGCCGGCGGGTCATTTCCTTGTAATGCTGATAGGGTGGGTGGTGTTCGATGGCATAGCTCCACAGCCGGTCGTATTCCTGGCCTTCTGCCGGACGCGCCTCGACGGGGATCTTTTTCCCTTTGACCTCGATGATCGTGTGCGGTTGTGCCAGCAAGTTATAGTACCAGCCTGCGTTCTGGTCTTTGCCCCAATTGGACCCGATCAGGAAGTAGAAGCCATCCGTATAGAAATAAGCGATCGGCGTGATATAGTGTTTGCCGGATTTGTGCCCGAAGCTGTGCAGCAGCAGGATGGTCTGCGTGCCGAGCTGGCTGCCGATGCGCCCCCGGCTGATCCGGATGGCAAAGGTGTTTATCGCCATGAAGATTTTTAAGAACAATTTATTCATAACAACCCCAGATTACTTCTCCAGAAATGCCTT
>JADGQD010000039.1 GCA_017882065.1 Anaerolineales bacterium
GTGACGATGGGGCGCGATTCGGCCAGTCAGATCATCAGCCTGAAATTGGATCAAATTTCCGAAGAGTATCTGAAGTAGTTATATCCTTTTGTGGTTATTTCAGGAAATCAAAAGCGGTTAGCGACGAAGCTAACCGCTTTCTGTTTATTGCTAAAAACCAGTAGATAACTGCTAATTACGGTGTCGGGGTTGGCTGTTGCGGAACCTGGTTGGCGTTTGCCGTAGCGGTCGCATACAAATCGTTGAAGGCGCTTTGCAGGCTGGGTTGGTCGGGGAGGTTGGCTGTCCAGGCACCGGAGATGACAATGTTGGCGCCTGTACGCTGATCCGTGAGCCATTGATTGAGAGCTGCGGTGACGGCGGCTTTGTATTCGGTATCCGTAAGCGGACGAATCTCGTGTCCGAGAACCTGGATAACATGCCAACCGGCGGTGGTCTGTAGCGGCTGGCTGATTTCACCAACCTGCAGGGCGAAGGCGGCAGTTTCAAACTCTATAGGCATCTTGCCTTTTCCAAACCATCCCAGGTCACCACCTTTAGCCTTACTGGTGGTATCGAGTGAATTGGCAGCCGCCAGCGTGGGAAAATCAGCACCGGCCAGCAATTGTTCGCGGATGCTTTGGGCGGTCGCTTCGTCTGCAACAAGGATTGTGCGTGCCCAGACCTGCTCCTGCTCGTGTGCAACATTGGCGGTGACAATATCAGAGACTCGCTGCCGGTATAGGGAGCTTTCAAAGTAGATTTTGCGGAAGTCGGTCTCTGTCATTCCCAATTTAGCATAATAACTCAGCCCCTCTTTATAGCGGGTTTGGAACCCATCCAGTGTGTATGGTGTGGCAGTAGGCGTCAGGCTAGGAACGGTTGTCGCCATAGCGGTAGGCGTCAGGCTCGGAATGTTTGTCGCCGTAGCGGTCAGGTCGGGAGTTTGAGTCAGCGGCGGAGTCTCAGATAGAGCGAGAGTCGCGGCACCGGTCGGTGTCATTAGAGAGTACTGTGTTGCCGACCAGGTCGGATAAGTGAGTGGTGTGCCGGTGGGGGCGGGAGTAGGAGTCCCGTCTGGGAAATAACCAAAACCGTCGTGGATGGCTTTTTCCATATCTGCCTCCGTGACAACGATCCCATTGGCCCTGGCATATTGCCGGATGAGCAGGTCGTTGGTAATGTCTTCAATCACCTGTTGACCAACCAGAGACGGGTCAGCCAACTGCGTTTGAATCTGGTTCAAAGTTTGAGACAAGCTCGAGTCCGTCGAGGGGTCAATACCGAGCATCTGGGCGAATTGGTAGTATTGCATGTATTGGTCAACATATTGCTGGCGAGCGATCCGGACTCGCACCTGGAATTCGCGCATGGTGACAGAATCGCCATTGACTTTGACTACCGGTTGACGGGCTTTCAGGAAAGTTTCGTTCAGAATCCCATAGCCGATGAGTCCAACGATGATAACTACAATTCCAATCGCAATAGAGGTGATCAGTCGTGTCTGGCGGCGCTCGCGTTCCAAGCGAGCCAGGTGTTTCTTGGATGCGATCTTGGTGGGCTTATCTTTTGCCATAAATGCCTCATAGGTAATAATGCCATTGCGGGGGTTTGGCGATATTCAGCATATCCGTCGCAATGACACGCGTATAGTCGTTGGAGGGCATGGAACCATTCCATGCCCTTTCACAAAGATAGAATAGATTAACGGTCGTCGCGTTCGCTGCCAGTAAAAGCAAGCAGGCCGATGTGACGGGCACGTTTGATGGCACCAGCCAGGACGCGCTGGTGTTTTGCGCAAGTACCGGTCTGGCGGCGCGGGCGGATTTTACCTTCTTCGGTGACCAATCGGCGCAGTACATCCGCCTGTTTGTAATCAATTGTCAGGTGCTTATCCGCACAGAACTGGCAGACTTTGGGGCGGGCGAAATAACGGCGTTCACCGCCCTGATCCATATCGTTTTCGTTGCGAGGTTCACGTTCCATAAGGACTTCACTCCAATTTGTCCTGGGTAGCGGCGATTAATATCGTTTTACAAAAACCGCCACTACTTCTAAAAAGGCTAGAAGGGAAATTCGTCTTCCCCGGACTGGCCTTCGGATTCTTCCGAGGCGACGGGCTCTTCACCGGTCGGGGCATGGTTATTTGCCTCGCGGCGCTCTCCAAGCATCATCATTTCATTAGCGACGATCTCGACGGTGGAGTGCTTGACACCTTCTTTATCTTCCCAGCGTCGGGTTTGCAGGCGGCCTTCGATGTAGACTTGTTTACCCTTGGTCAGGTATTGTTTGCAGATTTCGGCCAAGTTGCCCCAAGTGACGACGTTGAACCACTCTGTTTCGGAATGGCGTTCGCCGTCGGCGGTGTTCCAAGAACGACTGGTCGCGACCGTGAAGGTCGTTACCGGACGTCCCGAAGGGGTGTAACGCATTTCAGGGTCGCGCCCCAAATGACCAATCACCATGACCTTGTTCAATCCACGACTCATCGCGTCCTCCTTACTCGAAAGGCAAAAGTCGAAAACCGACGATGGTACTTCTTATTCAACCGCAGCGATCATATAACGTATGACCGGCTCAAGGAAACGCAGATTCTGGTCCATAATAGCGGTAGCGTTGGGTTCGAGACTGAGATTGAACAGCACGTACTGACCTTCCCGATGTTTCTTGATGGCGTAAGCCAAGCGCTTGCGGCCCCAGATCTCGACCTTATCCACGCTGCCGCTGGTTTCGACGACCCAGCCCTTTACCTTTTCGATGACACCGTTAAACGCGGCCTCATCCAGGTCAGGATGGACAATACAGACTAGCTCATAATGACGCATTGGAAAACCTCCTTTCCTCGGGATATGCTCCCGGACATTCACCGTGGGTGAGCCGGGGGCGGAAGGCAAGCCGCGGAGCGGCTTGAACGGGCTGTATTGTAAGCGAAAAGGGCAGTTTTGGGGAGGCCTTATTTTACATAAACCGGATTGCTGAATATCCACCCACGCAGCTTTCCAAGATAGCGCTTATAGGCTTCGATACGGTAAGCCCCCGGCTCGTCGGTGATATGCACAAGCGTCTCGCTGTGTGCGGTCTTGACTACCTTGCCATTCTTGACCAGTCGGATTTCAGCGGCGGACGGGAGTTTGGCTTGCAATGTTACTGCGCCAGCTGGGGTGATTTCGTCTCCCATAATGGCAGTGCTGTCTCTACTCTGGGCAGAGAAGTGGAAGCCACGCGTCGGGGCAGGGAGGTCGTAGCCAATGAAGCAGTGACCGGAGGCAAGGGCATCAAAGACCATTTTGCGGTCTCGGATCAAATCGCCGGTGAGCGGTGTGGGTGCCAGGGTATGGGTGTTTATTGTCGAGAAATGATACTCGTACGGGAAGATGATCTTATGCAGCGGTCCCAGGGACTTATGCTGCGCATGGGCGTCCGAGCCGCCGACGGCCACCACGCGCTGGCCTTTGGCTATTAATTCGTCCCAGAGGCGTAGTGTTTCTGGCAACGGACCATGGGGGATGAATTCAGGGAAGTAAGCATAAGCAACCGCGTCCCATTTCCCTTTTGCGACCGATTTGAGTTCGCTGAAGCCGTTCCAGAGTTCAATCCCGGTAAAGCCGGTAACGTCCCAATTTACCCAGGAAATATCAGTCTCACCGAAGGCTGGCATGGCAGGGTCTACTGGATGCGCAATGAAGCAGATACCCCCAGCAGCGCGCACCGCGTCTATCAGCGACTGGGGATTATCGGCTAGGGGAGCCAGTTCCCGGTCCACACCGAAGACGAGCAGGTGGTTTTTCTGCGGGTCGCGGTCCTGGTCATGAATCTCCTCACAAGCCAGAACGAGAACTCGTTTTTTACCATCTCGATAGTATTCGTTCGCCCCCTGTACCAGGATGTTGTGGTCGGTGACGAGGAGTACATCTACGCCGGTTTTAAGGGCCGCACGCCCCAGGTCCGCGTGAGTGCCGGAACCGTCGGAGTAGGTGGTGTGCATATGCAAGTTGATGGTCAGTTCGTGCATGAAAGTCCCTTTCTGCGGATCTTGTCAACAGGATTTGGTTCTCTGGAAATCACCGTGGTGATGGAGTAAATAGGGGGTGTTGGGCGGGCTTCGCCCGCCCAACACCCCCTATTTCTTTCTCTCTGTTACGGAAATTCCCAAAGACTCCAGGATTCTTGTTTGACGGTTTACCTGAATAACAGGTATAATTTGACGGCTAAAAACTCTGGAGGCTTATAAATGCAAAACTTTCTAGATGGTTCTTTGATTTTAACATCAATTGCCTTGGTTATCAGTATTGTTCTGCAAAGCAAGGGCGCTGGTCTGGGCGGTCTGACCGGGTCGGATGCCGGGGGCGTCTTCACCGCCCGGCGTGGTATCGAGAAAACCCTCTTCTGGGTGACGATCATTTTCAGTGTACTTTTTTTCATCCTGGCTATCACCTCTGTGATTCTCTCTGCCCGTTAATATTCTCTGGTGAGGAGAAAGGCCATCGCTGGATTGCTTTTTGCTCCTGCGAGCGGCCTTTCTTTATTTCAAAAAATGAAAAAACTGCGCTGGCAAATCCTGGTGGTTGTGCTGACACTGATCGTGGTGGCGGTTCTTTTATTGACCCAGCAGCCGTCCCTGAACACGATCCTGCCTGAACCAGCCAGCGGGGGAATTTATACGGAAGCCCTGGTCGGCTCGTTCGGACGACTGAACCCGCTACTCGACCTGAACAACCCTGCTGACCGAGAGATAGATCGGCTGCTCTTCAGCAGCCTGATCAAGTTCGATTCGGGTGGGGTCCCGCAGCCGGATTTGGCTGAGTCGTGGGGCGTTTCTGCTGATGGGACAATCTATAATGTCACTTTGCGCTCCAACGCGGTCTGGCAGGACGGCACTCCCATCACCAGTGATGATGTGCTTTTTACCATCAGCCTGCTGCGCAGTGAATATTCGGCTTATCCAGCGGATGTGCGCTCCATGTGGGACCAGGTGGAGATCACCCGCCTTGACGACAAAAATATCAAATTCACTCTACCAGAACCGTTTGTTCCATTTCTCGATTATCTTACCTTTGGTGTTTTGCCCCAGCACCTGCTCGAAACTGTTTCTGCGGACCAACTGTCCAATACTGAGTTCAACCTGGCACCGGTCGGTAGTGGACCGTTTATGTTTGATCATCTTACCGTTGAAAGCGGACAAATTACCGGCGTGGTTCTGACCATCTCGGAGAACTACTACGGCCAGGTCCCGTTTGTGAAACAGATTGTTTTCCGTTATTACCCGAGTGGGGATACGGCGCTGGCGGCCTACAGCCAGGGAGAAGTGCTTAGCATCAGCCAGATACCGCCGAACAATCTTGCGGCGACATGTTCTGACCCCAACCTGTCCTGCTATTCCAGCCGGATGCCGCGCTTGAGCATGGTGATATTTAACCTGGGCAATAATGATGTCCCGTTTTTCCAGGATAAAAAAATCCGGCGTGCTTTAATGACCGGCCTTAACCGCCAGTGGATGGTGGATTATTTACTCCAAGGACAGGCGGTAGTGGCGGATAGTCCTATACTGCCTCTTACCTGGGCTTATTATGACGGCGTTGAACACATCGGTTTTGACCCTGATACGGCGATTAATGAACTTAAAGCTGCCGGGTACCTGCTCCCGCCGGACGGGACGGTACGCGCCAAAGACAACGTCTCCCTCTCCTTTACGATGGTCTATCCAGACGATACCATTCACGCGCAACTGGCGCAGACCATCCAGCAAAACTGGGCGGCGATTGGCGTGGAAGTGAAACTCCAGGCGGTTTCGTACGAATCTCTGTTCAACGACTACTTGACGCCGCACACTTATCAGGCCGCGCTGGTGGACCTGGACTTGAGCCGTTCATACGACCCGGACCCGTATCCGTTCTGGCACCAGGCAGAGATAACCGGTGGACAGAATTATGCTCAGTGGGACAATCGCACCGCCAGCGAATACTTGGAACAAGCGCGCGTGGTAGCCGATCCGAATATCCGTGTCCGCCTGTACCGCAATTTCCAAGTTATTTTCGCCCGCGAACTTCCGGCATTGCTGCTGTATTATCCGATCTATACGTATGGCGTGGACCAGCGTGTGCAAGGCGTGCAGGCTATGCCGCTCTTTGAGCCTGCCGACCGCTTCAATGGGATTGCATCCTGGTACCTAGTCACCCGCCGAGCTCTCGAACAAACCGTGCAACCGACGGTTTTACCGTAAAGATTTAAACGTCCAGGAACCTTCCCCCGGCTTTCTGGCCACAGAAATCATGTTACCAGGAGTATTCGATGGCAGATCAGCGTGAGACCGCCCTTCAATATGCCCGCAAGAATAAAGAAAAATTCCTGAACGTCTTCAAGGAAATCCTGACGATCCCGTCAGTTTCGACTGACCCGGCGCATAGCGCAGATATCCGTAATGCCGCGGAGTGGATGGCGGCGCAATTACGTGGCCTCGGAATGCAGAAAGTACAAATTTTCCCGACCGCCAAACACCCGATTGTTTATGGAGAATGGCTGGGTGCAGCAGATGCGCTGACGGTACTTATTTATGGGCATTATGATGTTCAGCCAGCCGACCCACTTAACCTATGGAAGACCGGTCCCTTCGATCCGGTAGTGCGCGGCGAAGAAATTTACGCCCGCGGCGCCTCGGACATGAAGGGACAGATTGTGGTTATGCTTAAAGCTGTTGAATCGCTGGTCAAGACCGGCGGACTGCCGGTGAATGTCAAATGGTTGTTTGAGGGCGAAGAGGAAATCGGTTCGCCCAACCTGGGGACTTTCATTGCCGAGCACAAGGATTTGCTGACCTGCGATTTTGCAATGAATCCGGATTCGGGCATGATCGGAAAAGAGTACCCGACCCTCACTTATGCTTTGCGCGGTCTGGCTTATTTTGAACTGCGGGTTTATGGCCCGGCGCAAGACCTGCACTCCGGTAGTTATGGCGGCGTTGTCCATAACCCGGCCATTGCCCTGGCCGAATTGGTTGCCGGGATGCACGACGCCAAGGGGCGCATCACTTTGCCTGGTTTTTATAACAAAGTTCAAAAATTGAACAAGGAAGAACGCGATGAGTTGGCGCGTCTCCCGATTGATGATAAACACTTCCTCGAAGTGACTGGCGCACCGGCGTTGTATGGTGAGGCTGGTTTCACTGTCAACGAGCGTACCGGGGCGCGCCCTACGCTGGATGTTAATGGAATGCTTTCCGGATTCACCGGTGAAGGGTCCAAGACAATCATCCCTGCCTGGGCGATGGCGAAAATATCCATGCGCCTGGTTCCTGATCAGAATCCAAAGGAAGTCCACCAGCAGTTGATCCGCTATCTGGAAGAACATGCCCCCAAGGATATCCGCTGGGAATTGACCGTTATGGCAGGCGGTTCGGCCTCCATCTCTGACCGGAACAACATCGGCGTCCGGGCAATGGGCAAGGCTCTGGAGACAGTGTGGGGAATGCACCCGTACTTCCGGCGCGAGGGTGGTTCCATCCCGGTGGTAAGGGATATGCAGAATCTACTGGGCATCGAGTCGGTTGTCTGCGGTTTCGGTTTGCCGGATGACAACATCCATGCGCCTAACGAAAAAATGCACCTGCCTACCTGGTACCGGGGTATCGAGGCGGTCATCCATTTCTTCTTGAATTTGAAACCCTAGTCTTATACGACCGGCAGGGATCCTAGACCCCCGCCGGATTATTTGGAGATTATCGGTATGAACGATAAATTTGTTTCCTATGGCGGACAAGCGGTCATTGAAGGCGTGATGATGCGGGGGCGTAAAACCTGTGCCGTTGCAATGCGTGCCCCGGATGGCAGCATTGCCACCAAAGTTGAGCTGCTGGGCGGCATTTATAAATCCCGTGTAGCAAAAATCCCGTTCCTGCGCGGGTTGATCCTGTTGTGGGATTCGCTCGGCTTGGGAATGCGCGCCCTGACCGATTCTGCCAATCTGCAAACCGGCGAAGACGAAAAACTGGAAGGTCCGGTACTCTACCTGACCCTCGGCCTGACCTTCCTGGTTGCCATCGGCATCTTCTTCCTGGCTCCGGCGGGAGTTGGCTGGTTGTCCGAGCATTTTCTGCACTGGAACGCCTGGTGGAGCAACCTTCTGGAAGGCATTATCCGTTTGCTCTTATTGCTTGGATATATGTGGGGAATCGGCTTCGCGCCTGACATCGCGCGCGTCTTTGCTTATCACGGCGCCGAACACAAGACCATCAACGCCTACGAAGCGGGCGCGGACCTGACACCGGCTACTGTTGCAAAGTACTCGGTCGAGCACCCGCGCTGCGGCACTGCTTTCCTGCTGACTCTGATGGTGCTCTCGCTGTTTTTCTTTACCATCCTTGGCCCGTTACCGTTTGCCTGGCGGCTTATCAGCCGGGTGGTGATGATCCCGTTCCTGGCTGGTGTCGCTTACGAGTACCTGCGCTGGACGGCCAACCATCTCAACTTGCCGTTCGTGCGCCTTATTGTCAAACCCAACCTGGCGCTGCAACACCTGACCACGCGCGAACCGGACGAGATGATGCTGGAGGTGGCGATTACCGCCTTCCAGACGATGCGGAAAGCAGAGCAGGAAGCCTGAAAAAACAAAAAACGGGAAAAGGTTTTTTACTCCCAAAGCAAACAAAAAACGCAAGGTTCCTGCGTTTTTTGTTTGGAAATGGTAGCAAGCACTAGCCCTGCAAATAGCCTCGGTGTTGATACTCCTGGAACAATTTCCCCCAGGTAGAGTTTTCCCGCCATTCCCGGGCGACCCGTTTGTATTTGAACGGCCAGTAGAAATAATCTTGTTCGGCCTCGGAGATGGCAATCGGCAGGAACACCAGCGGAGTCCTGAAGATGAGTTTTTGCAGGAATTTGGTCGGTCCATACCAGGCCAGCCATGCAAGGAAAGTATGGGAGTTCTTTCCGATCTTGAAATTCCAACTTTCACCGGAAACATCGTCACCGACCAATTCTATTTGACTGACATCCCCTATCCCTAATCCCTGTTCGTGGGCCAGGCGGATGTATTTGATGGACAGCGGATCAAAGCCCATCAATTTGGCTGCCACGGCGTCAATTGCCACCTGATCCTCGGAGGCCAGGAGGATATTCTTCACCTCCGGGGTCATGAGGCGCGGCCCCTCGCCGTTCCCGGCGGTTGTGCCATCCATAATCGCGAACAGCCCAGAATGGATTTCCTTCTGGATGGCTAACAGGTCCACCAGGGTCTCGTGGATCCAGGTGTGGGTGTAATGCCGGTATTTACTGAGCAATCCGCCGAAGGCATTTTTCATCGCCCCGGTCGTGGTGGTGTACATGTGCGTCTTGACAGTAGGCAGGTGGACGATGTTTTTCCCGATGAAGTAATCCGGAATAAGGATACCCTCCGGGTAAATGTGATCCAGGGCGAGCATTTTTGCCTTGGGCTGGTAGGGTACCCATTTCATTTCTTCTGTTCGAAAATTATACAGGGCAGGCACATGGTAGTGTTTGAAGATAGGCAGATAGCCGTTTAAATCCTCGCCTTTGAAAGCATTGGTGAGCACTGTCTGATTTTGCACACAGACCAGGTCCTCGAACCCGGCCTGGCGCAAAGCCAGGATGGTGCCTTCCAACTGCCAGGGAGTCGTATTCGCTGCAGGCATTGGGTAATGCCAGGAGATATTGTCTTTGAGTATCGTCGTGACATCCGGGCGGAGTGCTTTTTTACCACCCGCAAGGTCGAAGAGACGCTGATAATCTTGCAAGATAGTTTCGGGTTGAGTGCGTACTACAGAAACTTTCGATTTGGCAGACATAACAAGATCCTTATCTGTTAATGTATCGGTTATCAACCTATTTTATCCCTTTTATCACTCTTGGACAAAGTCAGTCCCCATTTCAAAAAAAGGCGGTTCTGTTGAACCGCCCCAAGCAAGATGGTTAATCCTTTTTCCCTTCGATCAATGCTCTTCTAATTTTGCGATACAACACGATTGGACTGTCACCCTGGATCAGGATTTCGCCTATGTCCAGGTCGGGACGGTGAGGCTGCTGGGTGATGACCACGCGACGATCCTGACGCTCGATGACTAAATTGCTCAAGCTCCCAATCCAGCCCATGAGCTGACGGAGAACCGGAACGCGCACGGTATGGTAGTAACGCAGGTACATCAGCGTATTCTCGTTGTCAATCGGGGCAAAGGCCACCACGATGCGGAGGCCGTCGGCAATCCAGTTCTGCCAGATGTTCCCATAGCGGAATTGTAGGAACGGGCGGCGATCCGGCCTGGGCATCTCGGATGGTTTCTTCGGCTTCTGGCCCTCGTCCAGTTCGTTGTAGACCCACAGGTTGAGCAGATGGTCGCCCAGCCAGTGGCTTTCTTCTGTCGCAATTGGCCCGTTGACCAGCGTGCGGTTGCCGCGCCCGATGGTGTTGTGGTGAATAAAGGGCAGGTGCACCACATCCAACTGGTTCTCAATGGCGCGCGAATAATGGTTGGCCCAGTGGTCTTTCAGCGTGGCAAAAACCATCGTGTCGGGGATGGACTCGAACCACGGGGCCGGCGGATATTCGTCACGCGGCTCGCCCCACCAGATGTAGACAAAGCCGTGCTCTTCTCGAACCGGGTAACTGCGCACGTGTAAGGCTTTGGGCGGTTCGGTGTTTTTGCCGTTGGCCGGGACCAGTTTACAGGTCCCGGTGGTATCGTACTCGAAGCCGTGGAAGGGACACTGGATGCAGTCACCGGTCAACTTGCCGGCGCTAAGTGCCACACCCCGGTGAGGACATTTGTCCGCCATCAAAGAGAGTTCGCCTTTGGTGTTGCGCCAGGCGACCATTTTCTCGCCCATACGCGTCACGCCGACGATTTTGCCTTTTTTGATTTCGCTGGATTCCAGAATAGCGTACCATTGGTTGGGGATCATCGTTCCTCCGGCGGGTAGGGGCAGGGTTTATCCCTGCCCTGGGCGGACCCGAGGTCCGCTACAAGGGTTGAAATTTAGCCGTGAAGTGACGGAGTAACTCCGGCGCGTACGTGAATTTATAGCCGCGGATTGAGGCGGCGCGCTCTTTGATGCGCCTCAGCGTGTCGGCCACGTAATCCATGTGACTCTGAGTGTAAGTGCGGCGCGGGATGGCAAGGCGCAGGAGTTCCAGTTTGGGATATACCATTTGGCCTGTATCCGCATCCATGTGTGCGAACATAACCGAGCCAATCTCCACGCCGCGGATGGCGCCTTCGCGATAGAGTTCGACGCACAATGCCTGACCAGGGAATTCGCTTTGCGGGATGTGCGGCAGGACAGCCGCGGCGTCGAGATATACGGCGTGTCCACCCGCGGGCTGAATCGTTGGGATGCCCGCTTCGTTGATCCGCGCGGCGAGATAGGCGGTTTGACCGAGACGATAGGCGAGATAGGCTTCGTCGAGACCCTCGTACAAGCCAACCGCCATCGCGTCGAGGTCGCGGCCTGCGAGACCGCCGTAGGTGGGGAAGCCCTCGCGCAGGATCAGTTCGTTCTTAACGTTCTCAAAAAGCTTCTCGTCGTTCGTGCACAACAGGCCGCCGATGTTGACAATGGCGTCCTTCTTGGCAGACATGGTCATGCCGTCGGCGAGGGAGAACATCTCACGCGCGATCTCTTTAACGGACTTGTGCGCGTAGCCAGGTTCACGCTCCTTGATGAAGAAGGAGTTTTCGGCGTAGCGCGCCGCGTCGATGAAGAACGGGATCTTGTATGAGTGGTAGACGTCCGCAATTGCTTTAAGATTCTCCATCGAGACGGGCTGACCGCCTCCCGCGTTGTTTGTAACGGTCACCATTCCGAAGGGGATATTCGCCGCGCCGACCTTTTCGATGAAGGCCTTGAGTTTGGCGATATCTATATTGCCCTTGAACGGATGCGGGTTGGCGGGGTCGAAAGCCTCGTCAATGACCAGGTTGGTCGGGCGACCGCCGCGGGCGCGGATGTTGGCGTCGGTGGTGTCGAAGTGCATGTTGCTTGGAACGTATTGCCCAGGCTTGACGAGGCAGGCGGCCAGGATGTTCTCGGCGGCGCGTCCCTGATGCGCCGGGACGAAGTACTTGAAACCGAAAATATCTTCCACCGCAGCTTTCAAACGATAGAAGGAGCGCGCTCCGGCGTACGATTCGTCGCCGCGCATGATGGCGGCCCACTGCTCCTGACTCATGGCGCCTGTGCCTGAGTCGGTCAGTAGGTCAATGAAGATGTCTTCGGCTTTCATGGAGAACAGGTTGTAACCTGCTTCTTTGAGTGCCTTTTCTCTTTCGGCGGGTGGAATCAGGCGAATTGATTCGGTTACTTTGATACGGAAGGGTTCAGGTGGGTAGGTGGGCATGGGACTCCGATATGTAGCATTAGCTTACTATTGAGAATCAACCCCTGTTTTCAAGCTTGGCTAATAGAGGTTTCGGCTTATTTATTCGTTTCATAATTATTAAGAGACTGCAATAGGCTTATAAAGACTAAAAAAATTATGGAGAAGTCGTATCCGTCATTATATTTAATTCCTTTACAATAGGCTTTGTAGTGGTCGATCAAGTCAAGGTAGGTGGAACTGAGGAAGACTTTCATGGTTGCCCTCCGCCGTGGATTGAAATCCACGGCTAATTTTACGAAGCCCTGCGGGCTTAGTCCGCTTCAGCG
>JADGQD010000040.1 GCA_017882065.1 Anaerolineales bacterium
TTCCTGCCCCGCGCCAATGAGGCAGACTATGGTACAGCGGGTACCATCATCGGTGGTGCATCGCTCTGGATTCTCAACGCGCGACCTGCTGAAGAGCAGGCTGCTGCATGGGAGTTTGTCAAGTTCATGAGCAGTGCCGCATCGCAGGCCTATTGGCATATCCAGACAGGTTATTACCCGATCAACACCGCGAGTTACAACGAACCCGATGACATTGCTTGGCGCGCCCAGTATCCGCAATTCCAGGTGGCCATCGATCAACTTCATATGGCTCCCCTGAACAATGTAACGGCAGGTGGGCTGATCGGCGTCTTCCCGGAGGCTAGGCAGACTGTGGAAACCGCCATCGAGGCGTGCTTCGCAGGAGGTTCAACCCCCCAGGAAGCCCTTGATACCGCGGCTCAATCTGTCACACAATCCATTCAGGATTACAACGACAACATAGGCCATTAACGCGCACGTCAGGTTTATGGTGATTCACAGGTATTGAATTTGGTGGCTCGTCGAGAGGCGAGCCACCATCTTTTGTACAGGTACCACCCACCCTGATGAAGCTGGCATATAAATGCAAGGGCTCCAGCCCGCCTCTTGCCGTGCTCTTGATTTTTGGCATGCTGGGCAGGGATCGATCCGGTGACCGTGGAGGGAGGCAGCGAACGGAGGGAATGGGCAGCCCATGATGCCTGTACTACGCCTTTGCCCGCTTTTGCTATGTTTGAGGCGAAGCAGTCCAACCCGGACAAAGGCAATGCCGCTGGTGATTTATCCAGCGGTCTTAGCGAGCATCTTTCTGGCGAGCGCTGGAAAGATGCAACCGCGCCCAAGCCAGCCGGCGCTGCAACCGGTACCATACCCAAACTGCCTGGCGGTGTTCGCGGGGCGATGGCGGGCGGGGGCTGTAGAGCAGACGGGCATACAGGTCGGTCAACCAATCCAGGTCGGTGAGCAGGGCAGATACCCCCGGGCCCGATCGTTTTTGTCTTGTCAGATGTCCCAGGCGGGTTTTAAACACAGTAGAAAATTCAAGGGGGGAGCGCGCCGCGTTCCTTTTGATGTGAAAGCCTCTTCCCTGACGGTAAAGGCGGTGGTAAATGATCGTCACGGCCCGGTCGGCGGGAACCAGCAGCAGAATCCAGCTTTCAAAAGGAAACAGGAAAAGGATCAGGAGGCCGGCGAGCGTCACCGCGAGGCCGGGAACTAGACGGTGGAGCCATTCGACCGGGAAAATCCTGGAGGCGCCCTCACCGGCCTCCCGACCGGTTGGGATGTTGACCTGCGGCATCTCTCCGCCCTCCGGACGGACGATGGCCGGCTGGCTGGCGGTCGGCTCAAACTCCACCCAACCGTAGCCGGGGAAATAGATTTCCACCCAAGAGTGGGCATTAGCGGCGGTCACGGTGAACTGACTGCGTCCACCGGCGTATATACCGCGGGTATAGCCGGTCACCAGGCGGGCGGGAATTCCGGCAGCGCGGGACATCACGATCATGGCGCTGGCATAATAATCACAATACCCTTTTTTCAAATCGAACAAAAAGAAATCCACTGCATCGCGATTCAGCGGCGGAGCCGGCACATCCAGCGTATATGGAAAGGTAAGTAAATAGGATTGAATGGCTACCACCTGGTCGTACGGCGTCGGCTGAGTGGCGGTCAGGTCAAGGGCCAGGTTGCTCACCCGTTGCGGGAGAGCATCGGGAAGCTGCAGGTAACGATTGCGGATCGTAACGGGGTAGCTCGTTCCGGCGGTACGGAGTTGGCTCACGGAGATGTAGGGCAAGCGGGATTCAGCGTGGTAAACGGCCGCCTCCGTCTGAGCGCCGATCAGGTCACCCAAATTCCTCCAGATGGCATGGTAGGGACGGTCAACAGACAACAGCTCTCCACTCACGAAGACAGTATTGTCCGAACTCCCGACCCGCTCGACTCGCTGCTGGAGGATACGGTAGTTCTCAGACAATGGCTGATCGATAAGCGGCTGGTTGGCCCGGTAATCAGCCTGGGAAGCGGTTAACACCGCCCAACCGTCACCAGTGTAATAATCGAACGTCTGGCTGCGCCAGTAAAAGGGAATGGATACAGTCTGGTCAAGGGATTTGGCCGGCACATCCTCTGAGGAGGGCACGTAATCTTCAATGCTCACATAAAACATGACATCATCGGAGAGCTGCGGCCCCGCACCGATCGGATGCCGGCGTGTGAACGATGATGCGTACAGACCGCCTGTTCCCCCGCTTGCGCCGGGTGTTTGTTCCAGGCCGAGCGATTCGGCCAGCCCGCTGTTCTGGCGTACCTCGAACAGGTTCTGGACGGCGTGGCTGAGGTCCTGGATGGAAAGCGATGGCGAAAGGATACCTGTCAGCATCAAAACGACGCTAATACTGAGGACGGTCGCGGCCAGGCCGGGTTCCAGCTCGACCCGATCCATGCGGGATGCCTGCCAGCGGTTTCGTGCGGAATAATATCCTTCTACGGCTTGCAAGAGCAGTATGCATCCGCCCAGGAAAACCAGCCAGAATATTCCGCGCGTGGAGTTGACATAGTAATAGTTATATGCCAGCAGGGCGGTTACTGGCAGCAATCCTAAAAAGGCCGCTCCCTTACGCCGGATGAACCAGGCTGCCCAGACTGATACCAACCAGATCTCCGAACACCACACCAGATTCGATACGACGGGATCGATGATTATCATGCCTGCCAGTGTTCCTCGCACCCAGACGGTTAAACGGGTGGAGAGCGCCATCAAGCCCAAGGTAAGCCCGTTTCCAGCTTTGAATAGAGGTCCCAGATCCGGGGGCATGAACGCAGTTTGATGCCGAAATACAAACCCAACCAGCTGACGGACGATCTGATCAGCCAGGTGGAACAGAGACTCCAGTAGTCCCTGCAATGGGATCACCATCCGTCCTACGGCGAAAACCAACCAGATTGCACCGATGACCACGGCCAGCAGGCCCGCCTTCCATGCCGGCCGGCTCGTGCGTGCCAGCAGCCAGCCAGCCAGGATTCCCAGCCCGGCAGTCGAGATGACCCAAATGATATTCAGACCTTGGACGACATCGAACAAACCTCCGGCGAGGCAGACCATGGCCAGACAGAGCAGGGTGATGCGCAGGAACATCAGCATATCGATGCGCATCCACAACCTGCCGGCCGTGCGCGCCAGGAAGCGATGGGTCATCCGAGTTGCTTCCAGGTGGTATCTTTCGGCTGTCGCATCGGGACGGCTTTACCCGGCCCGACGATGCGCCATTCCCATTGCCCTTGCGTGCCGGGACGGGCTTCGGGTCGGTTCAGCAGCTCACGCTGGATAACGGTGTGGGCGATGCCATAATTATTCAGCAGGCGATCCGCCTGATCGGGACTACCGGAGCCGCCAAAGGAGCGGGGATCGAGAAGGAATACGGTAGAGGCAATCTGGTTGTCTGCCAATCGCAGAAGCGGAGCAAGCCATTCGGCTGTAACATTCGGGGTGATAAGGATCAGGCTTACGCCGCGTTGCAAGAACCGGTTTGATCTGGTGAGCAAGTCTGCCAGAGAGGATTCGCCGGTTGTCACCAGCGCCAGGGAACGCAGGATGTCCATCAGTTGTCCGGAATTGTACTGCGGCGGGATCCATGCCAGATCTTTCCCGCAGACCACCAGCCCGACAGCATGCCCCTGGCGCAGTCCTTTGTCTGCCAGCGAGGCAGCCAGGATGACCCCGTGTTCTACGGTTGAATCAGAGCCCTCGCCTGTCTGAACACGCTTGTCCAGATCCAGGAAGATCCACCAGTCGCTGGAGGGGGTGTGTTCGAACTGGCGAACATACAGCGAACCACGGCGCGCCGAGGTCGGCCAGTGGATGGATCTCAGCGGGTCGCCGGGGATATATTCGCGGACGGTATCGACGCTCACGGTGGTCTCCAGGGCGGAGCGGCGCGCGCGTCGGCTTTCGCCGGCCCGACCACCGGCAGCGACCTCGATGGAAGGTAACGGAAGTACGGGCGGCAGGACCAGCAAAACGGTCGAGCCGGACATGCGGGTTTCGACGGTAAAAAGGCCCAATGGATCGCCACTGCGCAGGCTGGTCGGTCCGATCGTGTAGAGTCCACGGCGACTGCAGGTCCCTGCGATCATCCACTGGGTGGTGTCTTTTCCGTCTATGGCCGTCACACGGCTGGAGAGGTAGCCCGGCAGGTTGGAGCGGTCGTCCACCTCCAGCCAGAGGCCGGGGGCCCAGTTTTTATTCGTAACGGTAAAGCGCTGCTCCAACCGGTCCCCGACCTGCGCCCAGCCGTATCTCATTTCCCGTTCCAGGCTCAAGCCATGCGCCAGGGAACGCGCCCACAAGTAACTGAACAACCAGCTGCCTCCAAGAATAATGAGCAAGACCACCCAGGCCCGACTCGGCCAGACGAGTTGCAGGAGAAACAGGAAAGCTGCCATAACCGGCCAGAGACGGGAATGGGGGCGAATCGTGGCGAGAGGAGCAGGGCGGTTCATTATAGGCTTCTTTCGAGCTAGATAAATATTACATTATGCAGGAGGTAAAGTCAACGTGGTTGCACCCAAAGAAGAATGACTCCTCCCGGATTTTTCAGGAGGGGTCTGTGAGAGCCTCCAGCCCTGCTTACGCATTTTGTTTCCTTTTCATAAAACCTCCGCAGGTCGAAAAATGCCTAGATCTTCATTTCGTACGCGCGATAGCGGCGCGAGCGGTGGAACTGGCTGCCTGTCCCGCGTTCTTTGCGGGGTCCGCTAGCCGGTGTTAGGCCACCCCACTTTAGACCGATACATGTCTCAATTTACGCCAACTATGATGCAAGAGTACCGCCACACTGAGAATAATACACCAATAGAGCATGAACTCGAATATTGCTATACTGACTGCCGCCGCCAGTGCGGCGCACTCTGCCAGGGCGTGCGGACAAGAAATCCCGAAAGAACCGGGATGATATGCGGCAGCGGACTGGAGCCCTGGCGGGCTCCAGTCCGCGCTCTTGCCGTACTCTTACAAGAGTGCAAGAAAAGATTTGCCCTGGGCGGCGAAGCTGTCCGGGGCCAAGAGGGGAAATGATGCGGGGGATTTGGGGGTGTTGCGCGTTTCGATTAAATTGGCTATACTGTTTACACATCACAATGTAATACCCATATTCGGGTTTTATACAAACCGCCTATAAGCTGTTATCCGATCCGTTATTACGGGTGTTGGGCGACATAACTCTACTTAAGAAAGGGAAGAATTATGGATACGGGAGGATATGCGGAGGTGTTGGGAGATTGTAAATGGGTTCAAATCCCACCCTTATTCTGAGGGCTTCCTTTGCGGCCCAAACTCACCCTCAAAGGTGGGTTTATTTTTAATCGGGGTTGCATGCGTACCGATAATCATCCAGCACGACTTGGATCGAGGCGTCAATCACGCTTGCCGGGCGGTGGGGGAGTTTCCCCATTCGAATTTGATTGAATACCAGCGGAGCAACCTGGCTCAACAAGGACAGGGGGATGGTGACACCTTCCAGATTTGAAAACAATTTAGCCAACGCCGTCTGCACCGCAGGATCCGGCCAGTAGTAGCGGAGGCGATCGCTCAAGCTATACTTGCGCGCAAAAGCCTTCTCGGCAGGTGTGCCATGATAATGTTCCTGCCAGTAATCCGGCTTGCGCAGCATGGCCTGATCAAGGACCGCCAGCAGCCCCGAGCGCTGCCCAAGCGGGAACAGCTCGGCTTCCATCATCGCCAATGCGAAAACCGCCTCACGAAAGGCAAAAGTCAGCGCCGGGCCGACTTTCAGGATGGCGAAATGGTCACGGACGAGGGTCCGCAGGTGGTCGCGCGTCTGGTAGTCGGTAGAATGAGCCTCGTAGATCAGGGAGGTTGTCTCGGAGAAACGCGCCAGTTCACGCGCCGCCTCGGGGTTGTAGTCCAAAACAAAATCATCGCCGAACTCGACCCCCGGCTGGACGACCAGAGCGACGAGGCGCTCCCAGGCTGAGTCCAATCCTTCCCGTAAAAACGCTGTGCGCGTGACCTCGAGAGTGCGCCGGGCATCCTCCACAGTTGTCACCCTGACGCCGTCCTCGTGGGCGGTCGCGCCGCCCGGGATGGGGACTTCGGTTCCAATAACGTATCTTAACCCATGCGAAGGTTCCGAAACCTTCGCATGGGTTTCCTCAGCAGCTTTCGCCAGCCAGGCGGCGCGGCGGGCGGCCAGTTCCACGTCCAGCGGGCGCGCCGGGTCGTCACCCCCCAGTCTCATGCTGGTATCCAGGTGGATTTTGGTGTAGCCGGCCTGCACGTAAGCCCGCACCATGTCCGCCGATTTTTGCATGGCGCTTGCTGCAGGCTCGTTTTGCCAGACATTCGGCCCCAGGTGGTCGCCGCCCAGGATCAGCCGTCCAGAGGGAAAACCGTTTTCAGCGGCCAGACCGAGAACAAAGGCGACGAAGGCCGCCGGGGTCATGCCGGTGTAGCCGCCAAACTGGTTGACCTGGTTGCAAGTGGACTCAATCAGGATCGGCTCGTCCCCCTGCGTGGTAGTCCCGGTTCCAGCACGGGACATGGCCGCCTTCAGCACCCACGGATGGGCGGAGCAAATCGAAGCAATGCCGCTCGCTTTCTCCCGCTTCTGGGCACGAACGATTTCATCCAGCAGGTGGGACATACTTCATGGCCTCATCCAATGTTGGCTGGGCGGACGTGCCCCCGGCGCGTCGCGTCGAGAGCGACCCGCAGACTGCCGCAAGCGAAAGAGATTTTTCCAAGCTCCAGCCATTCAGCCGGCCGTAGAGGAACCCGGCATCGAAGGAGTCCCCCGCACCGACTGTATCCAAAACCTGAAGTTTGAGTGCGGTGGCGCGAACTGTTTCCTTGCCATGGCAGGCCAGCGCGCCCTGCGCACCGAGTTTCAAAGCCACAGTGCCGCATTTCCGGCAGAGAACGTCGGTGGCAGCTTCAATGGAGACCGCACCGGTCAACGCCAGGGCTTCCTTTTCGTTGGGAAAAAAAACATCCGCCTGCCGCAGGAGTTCGTCAAAGCCGCGCCATTCGCCGGACGGGTCCCAGTTGGTGTCGAGGGAGGTGGTCAGGCCGAGCGCGTGGGCGCGGGCGAACAGGCCGGGGAGGCCGGATTGGAGGGCGGTCTGGAGGAAATAACTGGCGACGTGCAGGTGACGGGACTGACTGAGCAAGGCGTCGGTCACAGCGTCTGCTTTCAGGGCAGCAATCAGGCCGGAATGAGTCAGGATGGCACGGTCGCCCTGAGCGGAGGGTTGAGAACCGGAGACGAAGGACCGGTTCAGGATCACGCTCAAGCCGGTCTGACCACCGGGGACGATGAAAACATTCGACACTTCCACGCCGCGCCTGGACATTTCATCCAGCATGAAGCGGCCGAAGATATCGTCCCCGCACACACCCGCGAAGGCCACCTTAAGTCCCAGCCGGGCCACCCCGCAGGCGAAGATCGCCGACGAGGAGCCGATTGTGAGTGTGGCAGAGTCAACCAGTTTTTCCACCTGGTCGAATTCGGGGGTCACATCCCCGGAAAGGACCAGATCGGGGTTGATTTCGCCAGCAACGAGGATGTCAAAAATTGGTTTAGTCATATTTTGGTAGGGGCGATCCTAGTAATCGCCATGGGCAGGGACAAGCCCTGCCCCTCCGTATTAATAATATTTGTACCAGTCGAACGGAGCGGCGGCAGTGTAGAAGTCGCTGACGGGTTTGCCGAGTTCCGAGCACAGCGCGATGAGACGTGACAGGCGTTCACGGCCGGTGGTGCGCAGGAAGGCGAGACGGGCTTGCCCGTCCAGTCCCACGGCTTCCTGCCAGACAGCCCGACCAACGGCGATACCGGAAGCCCCGGCCTTGCAGGCAACCGTAATCTGCCGGACGAAGGTCTCGAAGGCGACTGCAGCGGAGAGCAAAATCCAGGGCGTAACGGAAGCGGCGGTGATCTCTGCGCAGGCATCGGCCCAGGACGATTCATCCGGGTCATCGACATCCATCGGGAATTCAGCCTTTAGCACATCTATGCCGAGGGGCGTCAAGCGGCGGGCGGTCTCGGCGACGATATAACGCTTTTCGGCGGATGAGAGAATTTTATTGGCGTCAAGTGAATAGGACAGCGGCTCGAGCATGATGCCCAGATCGCAGCGGGCACACTCGCCGGTCACCTGGCGGACAAAGGATTCGATCTCAGCGGAAGTGGGCGAGTCAGGGTGGTAATAGACCAGCAGCTTAATCATGCTGGCGCCCATGCGTTTGGCCTTTTCCACGCTCCAGCCGGGCAGGATCTGGCTCTGACGGGCTGTCGGCGTGCCGCCATATCCGGTCGACTCGACCGCCACGACAAAGGCCGTTTTGCCGGAGATGACTCCGGTGGCGATGGCCTGGGCGGCAGAAAATTCCGGGTCAAGCAAAACGGCAGTGGACAGGTCGGCGAGGGCGGCGGTGACTTCAAGCTTGAAACGGCTCAAGTCTGCATCGTTGACAAAAATCGGGTTGGCTTTGCGCAGGTTCTGGCGATGGTCGAGAGCCAGGCAGGTAAAGGTGCCGAGCGGAGAGGTGCATTGTTGTAAACCGCGAAGTTTGCCAATGGTGATAGATTTCATTGAAATTTAACCACAAATAAAAAGATGGTTTATGGGCAGGTAACTCTAAACGCGGTCAGGATACGATTCTTCATGATAAAGCTGACGTTGTGCTGGCGGCCCCAGTTGCAAGCGGCGTTGAAGTCCACATTCATGTCGGTGTACTCGGCGGCAAAGACGGGCTTCCCGGCCTCGATGAAGGGCAGCATTTCCTCAATCCAGTCGTAGTAGAAGGCGTCTTCGGTGATGGCAAAGTCGAAGAACGAAAGCGAGTCGGTCACCATGTCAGGGGCGTTCTTGAGGCCGATGGCCAGGCCGCGGGCGTGGGCTTCGTCAGCCAGCCATTGGGCATATGCCAACTGGTCTGCGTAGGTGAGCGGGAAGCCAGTGTTGTTGTCGTAGATTTCGATGTTATCAGGTTCAACACCATCGAAACCTTTGGCTTTGCAGAGGTCAAAGCGGGCGCGCATAATCGGAGCCAGCAGGTCAATGCGGCGAACGTCGAGCCACTTCTCACCGGCCCAGCCCTCGTAGTCGCGGCCAAGCACCTCTTTGGGGAACAGGTCCGCGTCGGGACGCCAATCTTCCCACGAGCCGACGGAGATGTAGCAGATGACCTTGCGTCCCTGGGTATGAAGTTCTTCGATGACCGAGGTCTTGTTGTCGAACAGGTCAATATCATAGACATCCGCCTCCACGCTGGTATCCACTGGAGGTTCGGAGAGATGCCATTGCCAGGTGAGACCGGGAGCCGGACGCCACCAGCCGGCAGCAGGGGTAGTGGAAACAACAGCAGGCATAGTAACAGGCTCCTCCGATGGTGAACCAGGCTGCGGGTTCAGTTCGCTCTGGTTTTGTCCGCAGGCTGAAATCAGGATGAAAAACAAGGCAAGGAAAACGAGATGGGCATTATTGCGCATGTATTTTGTGGGTTTCATGTCGAGAAAGGTCACCAAGGCAGACCGCCTAGGTCAATCTCACCTTGCGGCCATTCATGGGTGGATAAAGGCAATATCATGACGGGTGTCTGCAGGAGCCGGCGTTTTTTATTCTCCATAAACCACAATTCGGCCGCCACGGTTTTCCAACCGAGGCGCGCATAAAACGGCTGGGATTCATTCGCACAGTTCAACAAGCCAAAGGAGACCTTCAATTCAGTTTGGATGAACGGTGCGGCCGCGCGTAACAACGCTGTACTCAATCCGCGCCGCTGCCAGGCGGGATGGGTTGCGACGCCGCCAACGCCACCTACGGGCAGCAGCACAGCTCCGGCGCGGATTTTTCGTTTCAGCAAACCCAGCTGCGTGACAATCTCTCCATCGATGCGGCCCAAAACCATCCAATCTGAGTCTGCCCATTCATTTGGATCATCTTCAGCGACTTTTCCGGCAAAGGCCAGGTGATCCAGCCGGTCAATGGTCTGCTGGTCATCCGGGGAGATTTGAGAGGAGCGAATAAATTCTATCTGCAATGAACAGGTCAATTTTGCTCCATAAGCGACCACGAAAGAGGCCGGTACCCGCTTCCAGGTCCGCCGTGAACTGTAGTATACCCGGGAAAGACGATGGGGTTCAGACCGTGAAATGTTTGAACTGCGGCAGGTAATCCTTGTGCTGAGCAAATAATTCGTTCGTCATTTGCCTGATCTCAGCCAGCGAGAGCACGGCTGCCGTCAGCGGGTCGTGGCAGATGGCGCGGTAAACCATGGTCGGGTCGCCGGTGAGGGCAGCGGTGATCGCCATCTCTTCGATGCCGCTCGAGAGTTGGGTCAGCAAGGCACACTCGGGCGGCAGCGCGCCGACATGAAGCGGGTGGAAACCGGCCTTGTCCACGTAAACCGGGACTTCGACACAGGCGCCTTCGGACAGGTTGGTGATCAGATTCGTGTTCGGCACATTGCCATTGAACTTGAAGGGCTCACCGCCTTTCAAGGCATTGATGATGTAGGCGGCGTATTCCAAGCCGCGTGCCAGGTCTCGGCTGGTGACTTCCCGGGCCAGCTCGAGGCGCACACCGTCCTTCCAGGTCGCCTCGGTGTTCTGGTATTCCTTCAGGATATAGGCGTATTCACCCGGGTTCCAGCCGGTGCCATGCGTGCAGTATTTTTCGATCAGATCGGGGCGCTTGCGGAACCACCAGTTGTATTCCGAGTTGTGCCCGCTGGACTCGGTCACGTAGTAGCCGAGCGCCAGGTACATTTCGTTGCGGACCTGTTCAGCGTTATAGATATCGGGGTTTTCGGTGATGGCCTTATAGATTTGCGGATAGGCGTCCTGGCCGTTGACTTCGTACTTGAGATACCAGGCCTGGTGGTTGATACCCGCGCACAGGTAGTTTACTTCGGGATACAACGCCCCGATCCAGACCGCCAGCATCATGGACGTCCCCTGGACCGAGTGACACAGGCCAGTGACCGTGATGTGGGTCTGGCGCTGGAGGGCACCGCACAGCATGGCCATCGGGTTGGTGTAGTTGAGCAGGATGGCGTTCGGGCAGTACTTCTCCATGTCGCGCAGGATGTCCATCATCGGCGGGAGGGTGCGCAGGAAGCGGAAGATGCCACTCGGGCCGCGCGTATCGCCGACGTTGATGTCCACGCCGAATTTCTTGGGGATCTCGATGTCGTGACGCCAGACATCGGTGCTACCGGACAGGATGGTGGTGAGCACCACATCCGCGCCCTTGAGCGCCTCGACCCGGTCAAGAGTGGCAGTCACTTTGGCGGGGTATTTCCCTGCCTCGACGAGCTTCAACACGGTCTTGTAAGCAAAGTCCAGCCGCTCGGCATCGATGTCCATCAAGGCGATGCGGGCATCTTCCAACAACGGGAAGGTCAGTATATCGCGCACGAGTTCGGAAGTGAAGCCGAGACTGCCGGCGCCGATGAAGGTGATCTTGGTCATGTTAAGCTCCCTGTCAGATTATTTGCCATTCTAGCGCTTCACACCGCTCAGGGCGATGCCCTCGATGAATTGTTTCTGCGCCAAGAAGAAGACGATCACCAACGGCAGAATGCTCATGAGCGCTCCAGCCATCAAGACGGTGAACTTTCCGCCTTGAGTGAGTTGCTGCTGGAAAAAGGCCAGTCCCACTGTGAGGGTGGTGTTTGGGACCGCCGGCATGTAGACCAGTGGATGCAGCAGGTCATTCCAGGCACCCTGGAAAGTAAAGATTGCCAGGGCGGCCAAAGCGGGCTTGGAGAGCGGCATATAGATATCCCAGAAAATCCGGAACAACGAAGCACCATCCATGCGGGCGGCATCCACCAGGTCGCGAGGAATGGTCAGGAAATACTGGCGTAATAAAAAGGTTCCGAACGCCCCACCCCAGAAGGCGGGTAACCAGAGCGGGACACTCGTTCCTATCAGACCGAGCCACTTGAAGATGATAAAGTTGGGAATCAGCGTTACCTGCGAAGGGATCATAAGTGTGACCAGCAATAAAGTGAAAAGCAAGCTGCGCCCTTTGAATTTGACCACGGCAAAACAGAAGGCCGCCATGGCGCAGGTGACTAATTGGCCGATAGCAATCAAGATTGAGATATAGGTGCTGTTGAAGAATAAGAGGGTGAAGTTGATATCCACAGCAAAGAGGTCGCGAAAATTTTGCAAGGTCCAGGTGGGTGGGATTAAGGTGCGGGTGAACTGGTCCGCGGGAAGCTTGAAGGATGTCGAGACCATCCAGAGGAAGGGGCCCACCATGATGACCGACCCGAGGGTGAGGAGGGCATATGTGACAATATCAAGGATAAGTTTTTGGGTCTGCCTGGTCATGACGATCTCCTATTCATACACCACATACCGTCTTTCCAACCAGAAATAAAAAACCATCAGCAGAATGACGAATAAGGCGAGTTCTATAGCTTGGGCACTGGCGCCACCGTAATTGAAGAACGTCCAGGCATTCCGGTAAATGGAATAAACCACAACCGGGAAAGAACTGTCACCCTGGCCGCGGCGG
>JADGQD010000041.1 GCA_017882065.1 Anaerolineales bacterium
GTCAACTTTTTACCGATTCTCCAGTCGGTGAACCTGAATAAGATCCAGCGTTACGCGATCAGTACAGACCAGGTAATCCCCTTTGTAACTTCCGGCGGAGCGGATGTGCTCCTGCCCCGCCCAGATGCCATCCGCCAACTGCTGCTGCAGGCCCTGGGTAATTAAACATCACCCCGATAGGGTTTTCAAAAAACTGCCCAGACGCGGACTATTCACGAAAATTTTCAACTTGATTGTTACCCCAGACAGAGATTCGCAGGCATTTCATCCCAGGTGCAGCCTTCCAACTCGTGTCTGGCTGCCGTCAATTACGCCGGGAAATGTCGGCGGATTCGCCATGGGAGCCGCTCCGCCGCCGCCCAGCCCGTTGGCATCAACCCATGAGGAGGCGATTTCCAGACCTTGAACCGATGCTCCGGAACTCTCGAGATGAACGGTGGGAATGGAGGATGCTTCCACCTGAGAGGCATTGGCTTCCGAGCAAAGATGTTCGTGTTATTGTTTCGGTCATGAATCTCTTTTTTCCCATGGGTAATTTGTATAGAGCTCTATAGGTAAATCGGGGAAGCAGGTAAAAAGTGACAAACCCAAAGCTCTGATAGTAAAATTATGGGCTTTGTTTCAGATTAAAGCAAGTTCTGTTCTTATTAAGTCCCAGCGAAAATGATGTAAGCAGCGGGCGGTCCCTTGCGAGAGCGAGGAGGCTGCGCCCGTCGGTGTACTTGTGGAACCTCGGCAGCAGGTTGATTAGGTTGGTTTTTCCCGAACCGGTCGAACCGAGCAGCGCAACCGCCTGTCCTGGCTGGATGCGGAACGAGACATCCTTGAGCACCTCGCTGCCACCGTCTTCATACTGGAACGAGACTTTTTCGAAGACGATATCGCCGCGCATCGAACCCTGAACCTGCACCTTGCCATCGGTCAGCGGTTCACACTCCTGTTTGACGATTTCCATCAGGCGTTCGTACGAGACCAGGCCGGTGGAAGTGTTGACGATGATGCGGCCCAGGTTGCGCATCGGCCAGATAAGCAAGACGACCAGGCCGACGTAGGCCGGGTACGTGCCAACCGTGATCTCACCGCGGATGGCAAGGATGGCGGCGAAGATGAATCCGCCCAGCATCTGGAGACCGCAGGCAATGTCGGAGAGCGGCCAGAAGAGCGAGTGCATGCGCAAGAGTTTCTTGCCGCGCAGGTACTTTTCCCAGTTGTCTTTCTCGAACTTGTCTTTCTCGTAATCCTGCCGGGCGAAGGCTTTTACCACGCGCACGCCGGTCAGGTTTTCCTGCAAAGTCGTCGAGAGCGCCGCTTCTTGTCCCTGGTACTTCTCGTAGGCCTTGGTCACATTCTTGAAGAACCACACCGAGACCGCCAGGAGGAACGGGATGACTATGATGGAGGCCAGCGCCAGTTTCCAATTCAACTGCCAGATGGCGACGAAGTTGATGACGAACATCAGCACGATGCGCCCGACGCCGATGACCTGTTCATTAAAAAAACTTCGGACAGAGTCCACGTCCGAAGTGACGCGCTCGATCAGGTCACCGGTGGGGGTTTTGCTGTGGTAGGCGAAACTCAGGCGCTGGATGTGATCGAATAGGAAGTTGCGCAGGCGGCGCGTAATCCCTTCCGCCGAGAAAGCCGCCAGCCGCCCGGACAGGAAGAAAAAACCGCCCTCCACCACAGCCAGGCCGATGAATCTCAGCGCAATCAAGATCAGGGTCCGCTCGAGCGTGCCGGCGAAGGGGGCGGTATCGCCTAGGATTGTATCGGCAAAGTTACGCAGAAGCAGATACGTTGCTGTTTTTGCCAGCGCAGAGACTGCCAGTGACAGGTTGGCCGCCACGTAAGCCGACCGGTAACCGGTCATCATGCGCAGCATCCCGACCAGTTTCTTTTTTGTCAGGGTTTTGTGGAAGTCAAAGTAGGTAGAAGGTGTCGTCGTGATTGCCATTTCATTTTCCTGTTGGGGCGGAAACCATCCCCGAAAGGGACGGCATCCGCCTATTTCGATAAAAAAGCCACGGTGCGGGAGCCACCGTGGCAGAAAACCACTTGAGATGACCTTTACAGGCCAAAAGGCGCACTCCGAGAAGGTAGAATCATTCCCTTAAAAGCATAAACACGATCACAAAGAGGAATGATCGGGGTCAGGATAAGGATGTTGGACATGAAATGCGCCTCCTTTCTTTAGAATTTGATTAACTCCCGCAGAGAGTATCACCGGGGTGGGAGAATTGTCAAGAAGATTTTGTGCGGCTTTTGAGATTCCCCTGGTAGAGGGGAAGATATGGGGGGCAGGATGGGCTTTGCCTGTTCTGCACCCCCATACTTATGCTGTGATGGAATCCCCGGGGACTATGCGGTTTGAAGATCTTTAGATGGATTTCAGGTGACAGTCAGACGTTGGGTTGGATACTTCTCGTAGCGTTTCTCTGTAACTGTCCGGCGGATGCGGTCAATGCCCTCCCAGATCTCGCCAAAGGTGGTGTAAAGCGGGGTCAGGCCGAGGCGCAGATTGTCTGGTTCGCGGAAATCGGGGATGACTTTCATCTCCTCAATTAAGGCCCGGTTGATACGGTAGCCCTCTGGATGGCGGAGACTGACGTGCGAGCCGCGCCGTTCGCGGATGCGTGGAGTGCCAAGCGAGAAGCCCAGCGGGGCGAGGAATTCCTCGGTCAAGTTAATGAGGTATTCGCTCAATTGCAGCGATTTTGTCCGTAGGGCATCCATGCCGGCTTCCAGCAAGGGGTCCAGGGCGGCTTCCATCGCCAGCAGAGAAACGATTGGTTGGGTACCGGTCAGGAATCGGGTGATACCTGGGGCGGGCACGTAGTCCAGGCCAAAGGCGAAAGGCTCTTTCTGTCCCCACCAACCCCAGATGGGTGATGCAACCTGCTCCTGCAGGTTCTTGCAAACGTATAGGAACGCTGGTGAGCCGGGGCCGCCGTTCAGGTACTTATAGGTGCAGCCAATAGCGAAATCGGCATTGCAAGCGTCCAGCGCAACCGGCACCGCTCCGGCCGAGTGACTCAAATCCCACAGCACCAGTGCGCCGCGGCGGTGAGCAAGTTCGGTGATGGCGGCCATGTCGTACAGATAGCCAGATTTGAAGGTGACATGGGAAAGGGTGATGAGGGCCGTATCCTTATCAATGGCGGCCTCCAGGGCATCCAGGTCGGGGGTGACTTCGCCGTTCTTCGAGCCGATGCGCACAATGGTGTGACGATCACCAAGCATACGGACGAGTCCTTGCAGGATGTACAGATCGGATGGGAAGTTGAGCGTGTCGGTGACGATCTTTGTGCGCCTAGGATCCAGCGTCAATGCCGCGGCAGAGAGCTTGAACAAGTTAACCGAGACCGTGTCACAGGCCACGATTTGACCCGGGCCGGCTCCCAACAACCGGGCAATCTTTTCCCCGACGCGTCCGGGAGCTTGCCACCAATCCTGGTTGAAGCCACGGACCAGGTCGCGACCCCACTCCTCGGTCAGACGCTGAAGGCGCTCTGCAGATGCGAATGCCTGTCGGCCGAGCGAATTGCCATCCAGATAAACCAGGTCGGGCTCGGGGATAGCGAAGCGGGTACGAAACGGCGATAGAGAGTCTTGTTTATCAAGACGTCTGGCGAAGGAACGGGAAGATTCGAATTCCATTTGTATACTCCATCAAAAGGCAATTCCCAGAGAACTGTCTATTCTGTTACCCTGTTAGTGAGATCGTTAATCCATTTCCTCGAAAAGTAGCGTACCAGTCCTGCTGCAAACTTGGTGACTTCCTCGCTTAGAGTCAGTGCATACACAAGGTGTATGGGGAGGTGTAACAGGAACGCGCCCGCCGCTGTGACCGGGACACCCACCAGCCAAATGACGAAACCATCCAGGACAAGCGAGAAACGCGTGTCCCCGCCAGAGCGCAGGATGCCGATGATGATGACGTGGTTGGCCGAGCGTACCGACATACCCAGCGCCAGGACGGTCAGGATATTGCGGGCGTCTACTATTACTTCCGGCGAAACTTTAAATAACTGGAAAAGGTTCCCTGCAAACAAATAGACCAGCAAACCCATCAAAGCCGCCCCGGTAATGTTCAGTCCGAGCGAACGACCGGCATAGCGGTATGCTTTTTCATTTTCGCCCTGGCCGATGAGGTTGCCAACCAGAATGGCAGTCGCACTCCCGATGCCGAGAAAGACCACGAACGCCAATTGATCAATCGTCGAGACAATGTTGATGGCGGCGATGGCGCTGGTCCCGATATGGGCATAGATGGCACTATATGTGGTGATGCCCATGGACCACAGGAACTCATTGGCGATAACCGGCAAGACCGGTTTGAGTACCGACACCATAAACTTGAAATCCAATTCCAGCAGGTCGCGCAGCGAAGCCGCAGACGGGTTCAGCCGGTCCCAGTAAACGACTCCCAGCATCGCCAGACATTCCAGGACGCGTGCAATCAGTCCTGCAATCGCCGCGCCGTTAACCCCAAGTGCAGGGAGTCCAACCGTTTCCCAGCCAAAAATGAAAGGATAGGCGATCAAGATGTTCAATCCCAGTGCGGCAGTGCTGACAGCCAATGGCAAACGGACGTAGCCGGTCGAGCGCAGACTGACGCTGTATGCGGTGGAAATGGCATAAAAGCCATAGGACCAGCCATAAATGTACAGGTATTGACTGCCCAATTCGATGACCGCCGCGTCTTCGGTGTACAGCCGCAACACTGCACCCGGAAAGAATGTCGCCAGGGTCCAAAAAACCAGTGCGGCTATCAGTCCCAGCTTGACGGCCAATCCCAGGACCCGGCGGATATTGGGGATGTCTTTCTTCCCCCACAATTGCGCCACAAACATGGCACAGCCGCTGACAATGCCAAACAAAAGGAGGTTGAGCAGGAACCAGACCTGATTCGCCAGCCCCACTGCCGCAATAGAAGTCTCACCCAACTGCCCGATCATGATCACGCCCACCATATTGAGCGACGATGTGATTAGGCTTTGCAAGGCAATTGGTAGGGCAAATCTGACCAGCAGGCGAAAATATTCCCGGTCCCGGTAGAAATCAATCACACGTTCAAAAAATGAAATCAAACACTGCTCCAGATTCTGAGATAACCGTCCAATTATACAGGCATAAACTCCGAATTTAATGTGAGCTGAATAGCAATCGACCTATCGCCGCAGGACCTATTCTTTCCGATACAGGCTTCAACCGGTAATTAACAATCCCCGCACAAGTTCTAAATAAGGTTACGCCGTATGCAAATATCTGCCGCCCGTAGATAATTTCCTCTCCTCACAAGGTGCATTTTGTCGAAATCCCTGGTCGGCTTATAATCGCTACAAAATATGGATTCAGTGTGACTTGCTGGAAGGAGATTAGTTCTATCTCCAGCATAACCTGATACTCCTTAACTGGGCATAACATTTCTTTTTCACCTCCGCGGCATAGGTGAGAGCCTTTTGCCGTACATCCACCCGCGGAGCCAACCGGACGGAAACTCCTGTCTTCACATTTGCAAAAGTGGCGACAATTTATCCCTAGACAGCCAAAACCCGCGTGCAATTTCCCACCATTGCACCTGTGGCAACTTCAATTCCTTCGGCAATACAGCTTAGGTTCCTACACCAATATCAAGCCAAGCCAGGGCTCCCAAGCCGGCGGCCCTCCCGCTTGCGAAGCAAGCTGTGAGCAGATAGCCGCCAGTCGGTGCCTCCCAATCCAGCATTTCCCCTGCGCAGAAGACCCCCGGCATGGAGCGAATCATCAAGCGCTCGTCGAGCTCAGCGAAGAGAACACCACCCGCACTGCTGATGGCTTCATCCAAAGGCCGGGGTGCAATAAGGGGGATTGGCAATTCTTTGATCGCGGAGGCCATGTATTCTGGATCGGCGAAATTCTGTTTTGGCACAAATTCCCGCAGTAAACCGGCTTTTACACCTTTAATGTGCACAGCTTTTTCAAGGTGCCCGGACAGAGTCCGCGAACCCCGCGGCCGGGATAATCTTTCCATAAGATGCTGCTGTGACCAGCCGGGGGCGAGGTCAAGTTTGATAACTGCGCTGCCATTAGCTTCGATCTCATCCCTTAATTGTGCAGAGATAGCATATATCAAACTTCCTTCAACGCCGGTCGCGGTTACAATAAATTCGCCCTGCTTGCTAAATGCGTTCCCCTTTGAATCGGTGAAGGATACGATGACTGATTTCAAAGGAAATCCTTCGAAACGGGTGCGAAAATGTTCGCTCCAAGCAACGTCAAAACCGCAGTTAGATGGTTTTAGCGCTGCAACTGCAACCCCACGCTCGACAAGCAGTGGAACCCACGCACCGGAAGAACCCAGCCGCGCCCAACTCCCGCCGCCCAGTGCAAGTACCACCGCATTGGGACTCACGCTTGCTTCGCCATCCGGTGTTTCGAAGTGTAAAGCACCGTTATTGCTCCAACCAAACCATTTATGGCGCAAATGGAAGGTTACTCCGGCTTTGCGCAAACGCATTAGCCAGGCGCGCAAAATTGGAGCTGTTTTCATACCAGCCGGAAACACTCGTCCGGATGTGCCCACAAAAGTAGTGGTCCCAAGTTCATGTACCCACCTGCGCAGATCTTCGGGGCCGAATTTATCCAGCAATGGTTCAAGCTGTGCGCGGCGCGTACCATAACGAGAGAGGAATTGTTCTCGTGATTCTGAATGCGTCAGGTTTAACCCCCCTTTACCTGCTACTAAAAACTTGCGCCCGACCGAGGGCATGCTGTCGTAGAGATCGACTCGTACACCGCCCTGAATCAAAACCTCGGCGGCCATAAGTCCAGCTGGACCACCACCGACGACCACGACTGATCCCGATTGGATGAGATCTGATGCGCTCATTAATTACAATATCACAACCTACCTGGTTCGTTGTACCATAAAAACTATTTTTTTGTGTATTTAAAAGGGAATATATTCCTAAAAAATGCCAGCGAAAGTCCGGCTTTGAGCAAAGATACTATATTTATTTTATTGCACGCCTAAACCCACTGGCTGACGAAAATCGTCATCCTCGAAACTGTTACAGGAATGTCTCCAGCAGTCCTCCCACCTCTTCCATGTTGAAGACCGGCCCATCCACGCAGACGAGTTTCTCTCCCAGATTGCAGCGTCCACACTTACCCATCCCACAGTGCATGCGCGCCTCGAGTGTGACATAGTTGTTTTTTGGAGCAAAGCCCATCTTCTCCTGTAGCATCTTCGTCACAAAATGGATCATAATCGGAGGGCCGCAAGTGATGGTGACGGTGTTGTCGGTCGACGGAGATATCTTTTCGAGCAGTTGGGTGATCAGCCCGACATTGTGATCCCACTGTTCGTCCGGGTTGTCCACCGTCAGGTGCAGAGCCGTGTCCGGCGCTGCGCGCCACTCATCGTATTCGTCGGTGAAGACCAGCAGGGATGGGTGACGCGCAGCCCACAGGATGGTCAGGGTTTCGAAATCAGACCGGTGGTCCAGGACATGCTGGATGACCGGGCGCAGGGGTGCGCCGCCAATCCCGCCGCCCAGGACAATCAGGTTTTTCCCTTTGAACTTTTTCATCGGGAACCAGTTCCCCAGCGGACCGCGCACGCCGACGATGTCACCTTCCCCAAGTTCATGCAGGCCGGTCGTCACGGACCCGAGGCGGGCCACTGCGAAATCAACCGTCGGGCCGCGCCCGGACGCGTTGGCGATGCCGAAGGGTGCTTCGCCCAGACCGAACGCCGATACGAAGGCGAACTGCCCCGGCTGGAAGGTCCGGAACGCTTCGCCCCCGCCGTTCAACATTTCGACGCGGAAGAGTTTGATCTCGGCCGCCAGGTCACGCACTTCGACCAGTTTTCCTAGGTATGGAAGCATGGGATTCTCGTTCATGCCGGTTTCTCCAGGTGCATCAGCACTTCGGTGATGTCCACCCCGACCGGGCAGACTTCGATACAGCGTCCGCAGCCGGTGCAGGCCGAGGCAGCGCCCAGCCCGTATTGTTCCGGGTAATAGAAGAACTTGCAAAAGAAGCGGTTGCGCAGGCGTTCGCCTTTTTCGGCGCGCGGCCGGTGACCGCCCGCTACGAGGCGGTAATTCTCCCCGGCGCAACTGTCCCAACAGCGGATACGCTCGAACTCGCCGGGTTTGACCAGCTCATCTCGTACCGCGAAACAGCGACAGGTCGGGCAGACGAAGGCGCATGCCCGGCAGGAGAGACAGCGCTCGGACATTTTCGCCCAATACTCGTCATTGAAATGCTCCGGCCATTTTCCTTTTTCCGGAACCGGGAACTGTCCGCTGTAGGTTGACTGCTGAGGGCTGGCGGTGGTTTCCTTCCACTCACCGCCGGGGATGAGGAAGCGGCCTTTCTCGGTTACTGCCTCGGCCAGGTAGCCTCCATCCGTCTCATAAAGCATGATGTCCACATCTTGGGCGTCGTCGGGCGCGCCGCCGACCGAGGTGCAGAAACAGGTGGGACCCAGTTCCTTGCAGGCCAGGCCGATGAGGGTGGTATTCCCGCGGCGACGGGCGTAGAAAGAGTCAACCGGATTGGTGTCCAGGAAGAGGGCATCGAGCAATTTGACCCCGCGCGCGTCGCACGGACGGACGCCAAAGACGACGGTTTCCCAGTCTGGGAATGTTTCCTTCAGACGGATTTCCTGTCCGGTTTTTTGTATGGTGAACAGGCGCTCGGTCGGCGGAAAGAAGATTTCTTTGACCGACAATACCGGGCGGCCGCCATGGGCGGACCTTGACGTTTGTCCATGCCAGGCAATTTCGCCGCTCTTTGCCACCGGGCGGTACAGTATGATGCCGGATTCCTGGCGCGGGGCGATGAGTGTACGCGCGTTGGCAATGCCGTCCAACCAGGCTTCCAGTTCGGCCTGCGAGATGAGCCAGCGTTTTTTAGGAGCAGTGGATTTGCTCACCTTAGCCCTCTTTGTACTCGCCTGACAGGATGGTCACAACCGGAGACGGGGCAACGGTAAGTCCGGCTCGGTAGTCGAACGTCGCCTCAATTTCCTCGGCCAGTTTCTGGTTCAACAGGCCGATGGGAATGTTCATCGGGCAGGCGCGTTCGCACTCGTTACACCCCACGCAGCGGCCGGCAAGATGATAGGCGCGCCCCAGGTGGAAAGTGCGTTTTTCGTTCAGCCCAATGCCCAAGCCGATGAAAGTCGAGTCATCGCGCTCGTACAGGCATACCGGACAGTTGCACATTGGGCAGGCCTGCCGGCAGGCATAGCAGCGGATACAGCGGTCGAAATGTCCCAACCAGAACTCCAGGCGTTCGGCAGGAGTAGCATCCTGAAGTTCGGCAATTTCTTCCCGGGCATACGACGAAAGACGTGGAATGAAGGAGGATGTGGCTCCGCTGATCAACGTGTCGCAGACGATCGGCACCGCCTCCTGGCAGGTGACACAGCGGGTTTGCAGGTTCCCATCCGGACACCGGATACCCTCACAGGCTACTCCCAGTGCGTAGACCTGGTCACGCCGATAAAGGTTCTCTGCCACCATAACGTTAATTGCTTTGCTGTCGCAGGGTTTGACCACAACGGCAACCGGCTTGGGCGGCTCTTTCCCTTTGATAGGACGGAGTCTGGCAGGCAGGTAGGTGGTCAGATTGTTGGTGCAGTCCGGGTTCCAAACCAGTCGTCCGGTCTCCTCGGGGGTGTAGACGAAGACCGGCCGAGACCGGCCGCGCCGGCTCACTTCATAACCAATCACGCAACTGACCTGGTTGTTTGCGAGCAGTTCCCTGGCTTTCTTACGAATGGCGTCCGTCTTGGCGGCACAGTCCGTCTCCGGGTAGGGAATCGCTTCACGGGATGCTGCCAACATCTGGCTGGCAACTTGCTTTCTATCCGGGTTAACCCGCCAGTGGACCGGGCCCAGAGCGCGCACGTCCCCGGTGAACTCCTCGGCGATCTTTGAGAATCGTTCGCCTTCCGAAGCAGAGACCCAGTCCAGATGCAGGCGCTCCGGCTCCAGCCCGGCAAAGGTCATCAGGCTGCGCAGAATGGGCAAACGTTTAGCGGCGCGGTGGTTGCCTGTGTCGTAGTGACATTCTCCGATATGACAGCCGAGCACGAGCACGCCGTCTGCGCCTTGGTCGAAAGCGCGCATGACCAGTTCGGGCGAGACGCGCCCCGAGCAGGGCACGCGTATGGCCCGGATGTTGGCCGGGGATTTCATGCGGGCAATCCCTGCCGTGTCGGCGCCGGTGTAACTACACCACGAACATAAAAAAGCGATTATCCTGGGTTCGTACATCGTTTCTCCATATGGTCTGACAGGTCTTACAGGTCTAACAGGGCTGGATTGTCAGACCTGTTGCACTTGACAGACTTTTAAACCGGCGAGGACTCCACTGTCAGCATACCAATAATTTCAGCAACCAACTCGCGGTCATCGTAATGAATAAGCGTGACGGCTTTGTTCGGGCAGGCTGCCGCGCAGGTGCCGCAGCCCTTGCACAGGTAGCCGTTGACTTTGGCCAGACCCTGCTCCAGCTCAATGGCCTGGTACGGGCAGGCCGCCGCACACTGACCGCATCCGGCGCAGCGGGCGACAATAACCTCGGCAATAGATGGGTCGAGGGCGATGACACCCTGGTCCATGAGCGAAAGGGCGGCCGCGGCGGCTGCCCCGGCCTGGGCCACGCTGTCGGGGATGTCCTTGGGCGACTGGCAGGCTCCGGCGAGATAAATGCCTTCGCTGGTCGTTTCTACCGGGGCCAATTTCGGGTGGCGTTCGAGGAAGAACCCGTCCCGGCTGCGGCTAACGCCGAATTGCGCCGCCACCTGACCGGTGTCTGTCTGCGGCTCGAAGCCGGTTGCCAGGATGACCATATCCACTTCCACGTGATCGGGCTGGCCGTGGAAGGCTTCGTCCCAGGCCACGCGCAATACGCCATTTTTCTTCTCGATGCTTTTGACTTTACCGTGATAGAAATGAACGCCCATCTGCGCCGTGCGGTTGTAGAACTCCTCGTAGCCTTTGCCGAAGGAACGTATGTCTCGGTAAATCTCGTGGACTTCCGCCCCGGCGTATTCATGCACCAACTGTGAGAGTTTGAGCGAGTACATGCAGCAGGCGCGCGAGCAGTATTCGTGAATCCTGGCATCGCGCGAACCGACGCAGTGCACAACCGCCACGCTCTTTGGCGGTTGGCCGTTTTTTAGCAGGACCTTGCCATCGGTCGGTCCGCTGGGGTTGACCAGCCGCTCGAACTCCAGGGCAGTCAGGATATTGGGAATCTTGCCGTAATTCAATTCGGGGAGGCGCGCCGGGTCGAAGTCCCGGAATCCAGTGGCCAGGATGATTGTCCCAACGGTAAACTCCTCGCGGCGTTCCTGCATATTGTGGTCAATCGCGCCGCGTTCACAGGCGGCCACGCACTCCAGGCACTCGGCGCACGTCCCACAGCGGACACAACGCTCAGCCTCCAGCAGAACTTCCTCCTCGGTCAGCGTCAGGTCCGCTTCGCGGAAGTTGTGATAGCGTTCTTCCAGGGGGATGGTGCGGATTCGGACCCGCTGCGCCTGCGAGGCCTCGCCGCGGGCGATGCGCGCCCGGACCTCGGGCTCGCTCAGTTCCACCTTCTGCGGCAGGCTCGGCTCACGCACGCCTTGTTCGCCGCGCAGGTAACGGTCCATGCTGCGGGCGGCGTGATGCCCCTCGCCGATGGCATCCACCACGTAAAAGGTGGAGCCGCGGTGCACGTCTCCGGCCACGAAGACACCTGGCAGGCTGGTCATCATATCATCGTCAGAATCGATCCCGGATTTGGCAGGTTTGACCGAGCCATCCTCCGGCAAAAATGACAGGTCGCAGCTCTGACCGGTGGCCCAAATGATAATATCGGCGGGCAGGACATGCTCAGTGCCAGGCAATTCGTCAATCAGGATGCGGCCTTTGGCATCGTAACCGTGGTATTCGGTGCGGACGCACTTTACGCCGACGACTTTGTCGCCCTCGACCAGGATTTCCTTGAACATGGTTGCCCCGCACATCGTGACGCCTTCTTCCTCGGCAATTTCCACCTCCCATTCGAAGCCGGTCATCTCGCCCTTCGGCTTGCGGAAGATCATCCGGCACTCGCTGGCCCCGACGCGCACCGCTGAGCGGGCGCAGTCCAGGGCCACGTTCCCGCCGCCGATAACGGCGATGCGTTTACCGGTCAGGTCGGGCGGGGTGCCAAGGCAGACTTGTTTGAGGAAAGGCAGGCTGAGCCAGTTGTCGGGATGGTCTTTGCCGGGAATATCCACCTTCTTGGCCACGTGCGCTCCGGTGGCAATGAGCACAGCTTGGTATGGGCCGCCCAGTTTCCTTGTTTTGAGCAAACCCGGAATGTCGTCAATCCAGGTATTGAGTTCCAATTCCACGCCTTCGTCCAGGATCTGCTGGACTTCCCAGTCGAGCATCTCGTAAGGAAGGCGGTGGGGCGGGATTCCGACGCGGATCATGCCGCCCGCT